>JAISBQ010000383.1 GCA_031266115.1 Bifidobacteriaceae bacterium | reverse complement strand
GGGGATGATCACCCGGCCGGTGCGCGAACGATCGGTCCACGTGATCGGCCAGATGGCGGCGCGCGGCCTGGCGGCGACCGGCTACGGCGAACTCGCCTTGGCGTCGCTGTCCAGCGCAGACCATTCGGAGATCGATGCGATCCTGCGCGGCCTGGCCGACCGGTACGCGGGCACATCCGTGGGGCTGTCGCTGCCCTCGACACGGGTGGATGCCTTCAACGTCGACCTTGCCGAAGAACTGATCCGCGGCGGGCGCCGGCCCGGCCTGACCTTCGCCCCGGAGGGTGGATCGGAGCGGATGCGGCGCGTGATCAACAAGATGGTGACGTCCGAGGACCTCTTGCGCACCGTGAGAACGGCGTTCTCGCGGGGATGGCGATCGGTCAAGCTCTACTTCATGTGCGGCCTTCCCACCGAGACGGACGATGACGTAGTCGCCATCGCTGATCTCGCCCGACAGGTGGTGCTGGCTGGGCGCGAAGAGACGGGCCGCCGGGACGTGGGGTGCACGGTGTCGATCGGACCGTTTGTTCCCAAAGCGCACACGCCGTTCCAATGGGCGGCCCAGGCCGATCCCGCCACCGTTGACCACCGCCTGACGGTGCTGCGCGATGCCGTCGCCTCTGACCGGGGAACCCGGCGCGCCATCACCATCCGAACCTCGGGCGGGCGCGCCGCCCAGATCGAGGGGTTGCTCGCCCGCGGCGACAGGCGGGTGGCGGACGTGATCGAGGCCGCGTGGCGGGCTGGAGCGCGGTTTGACGGTTGGCGCGAACACCGTCAGCTAGATCTGTGGGAACGGACCGCCGATGACGTCCTGCGGGCCCATGGGCTCACGCTCGCCTGGTATACGGGCCGCGAACGCGGCGAGGGCGAGGTCCTGCCCTGGGACCACCTGGACGCTGGCCTTGACCGGGAATGGCTGTGGGACGACTGGCAGGTCTCAATCGCTGGTGGTGGGGTCGAAGACTGCCGCTGGTCGGGCTGCTACGACTGCGGGGTGTGCGGGATTCTCGGGGCGCAGGTGGAGATCGGGCCGAGTGGCGGAACCGTTGAGCGGCCGCCGTCAGGTAGGGCGGCGGCGACGTGAGGCATCGTCAACCCGAGGGTCCGCCGCCACCTCCCGCTGTCCAGCGGGTGGTGTTGCGTTACGGCAAGCGGGGACCGATGAGGTTCGCCTCGGGCCGGGATATTGGCCGGGCGTTCGAGCGGGCGATTCGGCGGGCGAGCGTCCCCATCGCCTACTCGGCGGGCTTCCATCCCCACCCGCGGATCTCCTACCTGGGTGCCGCACCCACGGGCGCCGCCTCCGAAGCCGAGTACCTCGAGCTGCGGTTGGCCGCCCGTCGAGACCCGGACTCGGTCCTGGGAGACCTGAACGCTGTGCTTCCGGCCGGTATCCCGGTGCTCGACGCGGCGGACGGGACCCACGGCCTCGGCGCACGGATGCCCGCATTGCTGGAGGCCTCTGCGTGGCGCCTGACGTGGGGTGAGGTCGGCGCCGGTGACTTGAGCGGCGCCGTCGCCGGATTCCTTGAGGCGCCGAACGTCATCGTCGAGCGTCCGGCACGGGGTCCGCGCGGTAGGTCCCGCGTCATCGACGTTCGCGGCGGCGTCGTTGCCGGGGCGCTGGTGGGCGAGGCGGTGGCGGGTGGGACGAAGGCGATGGCGTGGGACGTGGTCGTCCGCCACGGGGAGCCGGCTGTGCGGCCGGACGATGTCGCCACGGCGATTGAGAGATTCTGCCGGCGCCCGCCTCTGGCGCCGGCAGCGATGGTGCGACTGTCTCAGGGGCCGCTGGTGGCGGGGCCGGCGGTGGGTGATCCTTTCCTCGGGATGGCACACTGACGGCGCTCGCAATACCACCTCGGCACGCCCGGATGTGGTGGGCGGGAGGGAGTGTCGGCGGGCGGTTCGGGGTCGATTCCACGAGCCGGTGTGATCATTTGTGCAGGACGCCGGGGAATTCGGTGCACGAGTGCTTCGTCCGGGGGTGTATGGGCGAACAGTGTGAGCGACACGGTGGGCGGGCACGGCGAGGTGGGTTCCGGCGAATGGTGACGAGGGCCGTAGGCCTGGGGGTCGCGGCGGCGATCGCGGTGGGTGGCTCGGCCGGTCTTGGGGTGACACCCGCGCAGGCGGCCGATCCGGTTGTGGTCCTCAAGGGAGACTTCTGGCCCGGTGGAACGGTGCTAGTCGATACCACGTCTGGCTTCCCTCCGTCCACGTACACCGTGGTATGGGTCATTATCAATCCGAACACCATGGAGCCAACAGGACAAGCGGGCGTGGGACTGTCTTTGACGATCCCGACGAGCGTCCCGGTTGGCTTGCCGATGGCGGTCATCATTCAGGCACCCACAGGGTCCGGGGGTGTCACCAACGTCGCACGCAAAGATTTCGTCATAGCTCAGCCGCCCTCCCTCACGACGGGTCCATTGCAGATCACGGGGAACAAATGGGCAGATCAGCAAGTCACCGCGGCGGTGACCGCGAACTCGTTCTCGCCTGCGGCGCAGAGTGTGACCTTCGAGTGGTACTCGGGGACCGGCACCTCGGGGACACTCCTGTCGACAGACGCGTCGCTCGCCATTCCAGCGAAAGCCGCGGTCGGAAGCAAGTACACGGTTGTCGCGACCGGCAAGCTCGCGGGGTATGCCGACACGCCGCTCTCCGCCACGATCACCACCGTAACGGGCACCTTGAGCGCTGGAAACCTGACGATCGAAGGACTTGGATATCCAGGAACGGGCCTCGGCCTGCAGCTCTCCTCACAGGTGACGCCGGCGGCGGACTCGACAACGATCACGTGGATCATCCGGCTCCCGTCTGGTGGGGCCTCGAGCACCACCGGTGGCCCGGTATTTCCTATTCCGGCTGACGCGGGGGCAATTGGCACTCAGGTTTCGACCTCGGTTGTGTGGACCAAAGAAGGGTATGACAACCTCAGCAAGACGGCTGGACCAAAAGATATCGTTCAGGGGTCATACACCGGCGGGAAAGTGTCGGTGTCGGGTGAGGCGTCGGTGGGAAACCAACTCACAGCATCGCTATCGGAAATGACGCCAACACCGACAGCGGTGTCATATCGGTGGTATCGAGGTAGCAACGCATCGGGCACGCTCGTCAGTGAAGCGGCGTCGTACACGGTCCCATCGGGAACGGCGACCGGGACCACATACTATGTGGAAGCGACAGGCGGAGCACCAGGGTTTACGTCTCGGACGGTCTCGACAACCCTGACCACCAAGGCGGGGACGTTGTCGGGTGGGTCGTTGTCGGTGTCGGGGACCAAACAGGTGGGTCAGACACTGACGGCGTCGCTGTCGGCGACGAGTCCAGCCTCGTCGGTCAGTTATGCGTGGTATGCGGGGACGGCGACGAGTGGGACAGCGTTGAGTAGTGCGGCGACGTATACGATCGGTGACGCGGTCGCGGTCGGGACCCAGTACACGGTGGTGGCGACGGCGACGTT
>JAISBQ010000404.1 GCA_031266115.1 Bifidobacteriaceae bacterium | reverse complement strand
GCCCAGGCCGGCGGACGCCACCTGCCCGCGACCCGCATGGGGCCGCCAACACGCCCGCCGGCCCCACCCCACCGCCGAACCCGCCCAGACCGGCACCCCATCGGTGGATTGAGGTTTAGCGAAAGATGTGCGGGGTATTGCAGTGGTGTTAGTTGCGAGAACGTTGAAGGCGCGCTTTTGCGCGCCTCGGTGGCGCGCGCGCTTTTCGGTAGGCGCGCCGGACCACGAGCGCGGCGCTTCGATTGTCGAGGTGATCGTGTCGGTGGTGATTTTGTCGATCTTCGGCATAGCGGCGATGGCGACCGTCAGCCAGGGGACCGTGACCAGCGCGGACAACCGCGCCCGCGTTGGGGCGGCGGGGTTGGCCCAGCGGGAAGCTTGACGAGGCGGGAACCAAGATAGCGGCATCGGCGGAGGGCGCCTCGCAGTTGATGGGCGAAGGACTGGTGGCCAACCCGAATCAAACCGCCGTTGTCAGCGGGGCCGGGACCGGCGCCACGGCCGAGTACGGGTTCTCGATGGACGGGCAGCGCTACCGGGTGGAGCGCGAGGCCTCGGTCTACGACAACAACGTGAAGTCGGCGTGCGCGGGGGCGGACGTCGCGGACCAGTCGGCGCAGGGGACTTTGGTGACGGTGACGGTGACCTGGGAGGGCATGAGCGCCGCGACCAAGCCGCACGTGGCGTCCAAGGCGTTCCCGCCGCATCCGGACGCGGCTGGCGGTCTGGCCGCGGACAAGGCGCAATTGGTCGTGAAGGTCACCGGTGACGCTGGTGCCGGCACCGGTCCTCGCCAGGGAATCACGGTAAACGTGAGCCGCCCACGCGGCGGGGGGGGGTCTAAGTACTAACAGCTTCGGCTGCGCGATCTTCCTGGTGACGCCCGACCCTTCGGGCACCGAGTACCAGGTCACCTTGGACGGGTTCGGCAGCGGCCAGTACGTTTGGGAGAACGGCGACCCGAACCCGGTCAAGACCAGGGTCCTGTACCCGGGCGGTTCCGAAGAGGTCGAGTTCCCGAACTACAGCCCGTCCGGCCGCTTGTCCGTGGTGGTCAGCGGGACGCCAGCGAACCCCGTGGTCATGCTGGAGCCGATGTGGGCCGGTGGCGCGCAGGTCGAGGCGCAAGTGGTCGGCGGGACGGCGCTGTTCCCGGCTGTGGCTCCGGGCACCTATTCGATCTGGATCGACGGGGTTTCGGTCGATGCCGTGCACGTGGGTCCCGGAACCGTCCAGACTAAGCCGGTGGTCGTGCCATGAGCCGCCTGAATCGCCTGAATGGCCTGAATCGCCCAAGCGGCCCAAGCGGCCCGCTGGGAACGCTCCGGCGCCGGTTGGCCCAGTCGCGTTCGGCGCGCGACCGCGGCATGTCGTTGGCCGAGTTGATAGCGGTGATCGCGATCGGTTCGATCGTGATGGGGCTGAGCGTCACAGTGACGGTGTCGCTGCTGAAGCACCATGGGGCGAACCTGGTGCGCCAGGAGCGGACGGACGGGGTCCGGCAGGTCTCCATCTGGCTGGGCGACGCCTTGACCTACGCGACCGAGCCGGAGGACTACTATCCCGGCGACCCGATCTCGGCGTTCCACAAGGCGGAGGCGAACCAGATGACGTTCACCTCGGCGTTGCCGGTGGCGGGGCAGCCCAGCGATGGCGCGGTCAGCCGGGTCACCGTCGTGCTGGGGGCCGGTTGCCCGTGGACCAGCGGCGACCCCGAACCGGGGGTGCTGCGCCGCTGCGTGCAGGCCCCGAAGATCGTGGCGGGCGCCAAGCCGGAGATGTGCACTTATGGGGATTCGGACTGTCCGGACGATCTGTTCGATGACTTCGTGGTGGCCCGCGGCGTCGAGGACGGCTCGCTGTTCTCCTACTACGTGGGCGACGCTCCGGATCCGGTCGACTCCGTCCCGGCGGCGGACTTGCCCGGCATCACGGCGGTGGAGATGTTCGTGACGGTGGCGGACGATCCCGATAAGCCCGCCTCCGGCCTGGCCACCCAGGCGACCATCTTCAAGCGTTTCTCGATCAGTGAATGGAGGCGGATGTGATGGGCTCCCGGATATCGCGGGCGTGGCGGCGCCGCAGGCGGGGCGGGCGCGACACAGGCCTGACCATGGTGGCGGTGCTGGCCTCGTTCACCATCATGATGACGGTGCTGTTGGGCGGGGCGGCCTATCTGGCCTCGTCCACCAAGTACTCGCGTTACGACCAGGACAACGATTTGGCCCTGGCGGCGGCGCAGTCCGGTCTGAGCGATCTGTTGGGCCGCCTGCGCTCGGACTCCGACTACCTGACGAACGTCGATCCGACCGACCCGAACGGCTATTGCGGACTCGGCGCGACCGGCGGCCCGGAGGGCGACTACTTTGCGATCGCCTGCGGTTGGGACGCCTCGACCAAGGTCGAATGGCAGGAGTTCGGCCAGGCTGTGGGCGGCGAGTACCGGCAGCGTTTCCACTACGTGGTGACGGACTACGAGGATTCGTCCAGGAGCGCGGAAGTGGTTTCGACCGGCCGGGCGGGGGACGTGGTGCGTGCGGTCAGCGCCCGGATCACCCAGGACAGCACCGCGCTGTACCTGTACATAACGGACTACGAGATAGCCGACCCGAAGGACTACTCCGTGTACGGCCCCAACCTGGAAGCTGTGCGCGGGGGCGTCGCGTATCCGCTGACCGAGACGTGCGGCGCCGGTTGGCCCGCGGATGCGACTAGAGCTGCGCTGGGCTACCGCTGGGAGTGGGCCGCCGCGTGGGCGGCGGACCCAACTGTGAATGTCGCGCCCCCGCCCGTTACCCAACTTGATGCGAGACTTGCATGGTTGGCGGCGATCACGGCCCCACCGTCGCGCGTCTGGTACGTGTGGAACTATGTGTCCAGCTTCTATTGCGCCCAGTCGAGGTTCGGGGATGGCAACGAGTTGAAAGGGCGCGTCCATTCGAACGACACCATCATCTCTGTAGGCGGCGCCAAGTTCATCGGACCGTTCACGAGCGCCAATCCGCTGTGCGCCCAAGTGGTGCCAGGCGAACCCGACACCTACAAACGCTGCGTCGAGGGCAACAACAGCGGCGCGCCGCCCCCGACCGGTTACTGGAATGGTGGTGGCGAATGGCCAGCGGAGGCGCCGGCCTACGCCGATGTGCTGGACATCCCGAAGGTGCCGGACAAGGCGGCGATCGCGAAGGAGAACTCGCGCTGCGAGTATGAGGGCGCGACTCGGATCATCTTCAACGGCCCCACCATGACCGTCTGGTCCAAGCACACCGCCGTCCAGCATGATCCCGCCTGTGGCAGCGTGGCGGCTCTGGGATCGCCCGGCGGCGCGACCGTGAATGTTCCCAAGGTCATCTATACCAAGACCGTCGATGACCCTGCACCGCTGGGCCTGGACAAGCGCATACCGCATGGGGACATTGACGGTGTGCTGCCCCTGGGCACGTACGAGTCGACCGACGACGATCCGCCCGCCGCCGCTGGCGACACTTACACCATCGAGGTGTCGATGGACCAGCCGGAGAAGTTCGCCGGTGCGGGCAACCTTTGGGTGGAAGGCGAAGTCGAGGGCCGCACCACCATCTTCACCGACGAGTCGATCATCGTCACTGGCGACGTCATCACTGCGGACAAAGACCGCGACATGTTGGGGTTGATGGCCACCGGGTCGGTTGAGATCTACAACCCCGAGCTCATGACGTACACCGCTGAAGCCGACGCCGGCACTGGCACCCTCAAGTGGGCACTGCCCCCGTACGACAGCACGGCCAATGAATACGGTTTGGGCACTTTCGACGCGACGACCCAGCCCTGGCCCAGCGACTACAACGGCGACGGCTACGACGTGACGATCCACGCGGGCATTTTGGCCGGGAACGGCTCGTTCCGCGTCCAGAGCTCGAACCACACCCAGGCTGAGACCACCGGTAGGGACCTCAATGTCTACGGCTCGATTGGGCAGAACTTCCACGGGGTGGAGGGGAGGAAAGGGTACGTGGGCGGTACAGCGCAGATCGTGGCCGGCTATGTCGTGAACTACGAGTACAACCAGGCGCTCATGAAGCGCCAGCCGCCGCTCTTCCCCTATATCTCGAACGGCAAGTGGTGGATTCCCTGGTCGGAGAAGGTCGAGCCGCACGAGGCGACGAAGCTACCGATAGTCAATTGATCCTGAAAAGGGAATAGGAGCTTGCCGGCTCGCAAGCGTCGCGGGTCGGTGAGGCATGTGGGGCGCGGTTGGATGGCCGTGCCCCACATCGCTGTCCGCGCCTTGGGCACAGGTACGCACGATGCCGCCGGGTCTCCCGCCGCCCGCCGTCGCGGTCGCTCGTCACAGCACCGCTTGGTGACCTAACCCACCGCCGCAGCCCCTCGACGCCGCGCGACGGTGGGTTAGGCACTGGGGAGGACACGGGTGCCGATGCCGCCGACCGGCTGACGTGCGCAAACGCTGGCTGCCGCGGGGCGGCATCGGACGTATTGTGACCGGAGCCACCGTGGCAGGGTCCGGCGCGGCTGCGACGGTGGGTTAGCCTCAATCCACCGATGGGTCGGGGGCGGCGCGCCGGTCATGACACGTGAAGATGCCTTTCTGGCCTGGGAAAATGGTTGTTGAAAGCAGTTCCAGGACCCCAGAGAGAGAAAGGCATCTTCGAGATGACAGTCTCCCACACGCCGGCCGTGGCCCGGATCGCGCGCGCCGTGTTCGACGACGACAACCTGTTGGCGCACGCCGG
>JAISBQ010000356.1 GCA_031266115.1 Bifidobacteriaceae bacterium | reverse complement strand
CTACGTGCCGGCGCCTCAGCGGGTGTGGGGATACTACGTGATGCTGTTTCTGCTGGGCGAGCAGATGGTGGCGCGCGTCGACCTCAAGGCGAACCGGCCCCGGCGGCGGCTGGATGTGTATGCAGCCCATCTGCAGGATGGCCACGCGCCTGGCGCCGTCGCGGGTCCACTCGTGGCGGAACTGGCGCACCTCGCCCGGTGGCTCGCCCTGGATGAGGTCCAGGTTCATGGCGAGGGCGACCTCGCGACGGCGCTGCGGCGCCTGGCTGGCTCGGAGGCGGGCGAATCCTGAGCGCGCGGGCGCGGTTGGCAGGGGCCGGTGCACCGAGATTGCGGAATGCCAGGCTTCGCTGCCAAGAAGCGCGCTGAATCGGGGCTCGTAGCCTGGTATTCGACAATCTCGACGCGGGGGTGGGTCCAGAACCCGGTTCGTCACCGGCGGCGGGAGCGCTCGCGCCAGCAGGCGGGATGCCAGTGACGCCGGCCCGCGATGGCGGCATCCTCGCCGAGCAGACCGTCCGCCTGCCACACGACCACGCTGGCCACACCAGACGGGATCTCCTGGCCGCATCCCGGGCACACATACGCCTTGGTTCCGGGCCCCGACGCGCGAACCATCCACTCCCCGTCGGTCCCCGATTGGCGCACCGGGAAGCCGCCACGGGCCCGGTCGGTGTCCAACGGCGGATGCCCAGCGGCGGCGCGGCGCGAGCGGCGCGAACCCTTGCCCATGGCGGACGGTCAGAACAGCCGCGCGGTCGGATCGTCCACCCCGCGCATGGCGTCATAGTCGAGAACCAGCGTCCGGATGCCGCGGTGTTCGGCCAGCACCTTCGCCTGCGGCTTGATGGTCTGCGCGGCGAAAACACCGGTCAGTGGGCCGAGCATCGAATCACGTCCCAGCACGTCCAGATACCGGCTGAGTTGCTCCACGCCATCGATCTCCCCGCGTCGCTTGATCTCCACCACCACCGTTCCCCCCGAGGGGTCGCGGGCCACGATGTCCACCGGCCCAATCGCCGTGGGGTACTCCCGGCGCACCAGCCGGTACCCCTCCCCCAGCAGCTCAATCTGGGCCGCGAGCAACTCCTGCAAATGCGCCTCCACCCCGTCTTTGACCAGGCCAGGATCAATCCCCAGGTCGTGGTCCATCTGGTCCACAACCTCGAAGATACGGATCACCAGGGTGTCGTCACTCTTGGCGTGACGAACCGTCCACTGGGCAGTCACTCCCTGGGAGGCATCCGCGTCCGATGGCGGTCCCTCCGTGACCGTGCACGGCGGCGTCATCCAGTTGAGCGGCTTGTAGGACCCACCGTCCGCGTGGATCAACACTGAACCATCGGTCTTGACGAGGATGAGACGAAGCGCCGGATCCAGGTGCGCATCAAGGCGCCCGGAGTAGTCCACCGCACAGCGGGCGATCACGACGCGCACGGCGTCGAATACTACCGAACCCGGCGCGGCGCGCAGCCCGGCGCGGCACCTCGGAGCGCGAGGGTCTCGGCCAGGCCGCCCCCTCCCGCCCCGAATGCCCCGGTCGCCGTTACCAGCCAGCTTGCCTGTGGGCCCCGCGTGCTGCCTCGTCATAGACATCCATGAGTTCGGTATACATCGCGGCCTGCCTGTTCCCGTCGCTGCTTGACGTGCCAGCGAACGATCCGCCCGGTTTCCGTGCCTCGATAGGGCCCTCCGGGTGGACGTCGACGATCGTAGGTTCAAGACCAGCACCCGTATACAGCGGGCACTCCACTAACAACCGCTCGAAATCATCGGGATCTGTGGATAGCGGAATGATCACAGGCACATTGGACCACCCGTCGATCACCGGGTCCGGTGGATCGGCCACGGTAGGAAACCCATTCTCGCGCGCACACGTAGCCCACCGCCGAGCATCCGGAAGGCGGTAGTTTTCCATTTCCATCTCTTCCAATGGGGTGATGTCGTACTCAGATTCCGGGTGCACATACGGGTATTGGGTGTGGCACGCCTCGAATTGCGCGCTCAGGTCGTTGCTATCCACCTCCAACACATATCCATCGCCATGCTCGGCGACCACCTCGTCCAGCGCCTGGCGTGCAGAACGATTCTCCGAGATCAGTGCCCAGCTCAGGTCACCGGATGAATCTTGCCCGAGGGCCGAGGTCACGTCACGGGCAGAGAAATCGAGGTAGAGACCGCCGTCTGGCATCGGGACCGCGGTCAACGGTGCACCAGCGCCCACCATGCACACGTGGAAGCCCTGGGCTACTACTCCCTGCGCAGACAAAGACGGAGAGGCACTCAGCGTCGGCGATATCGATGATGTGAGGCTCGCTCCCGATGAATGGTCAACCCCGTCGATATCCGCGCATCCGGCCATCAGAGCGACGATAGTCAGAACACTCACAACGAGTGCCGCCGTGGCACGCACACCTGACCGAACGGAAGTCATTCTCATGCATCTCCCCAGACACTGATGGGTGCAGCCAGACTGGTCAGATCTGCCGGTCATCCCTGCTATTCCTCGTTGTCCGGGCTGGTGGTGCCGTTCACGATCATCTGATCGTTCTCGTCGATGATGCCCGCGTCCCGCAACTGCTGGCGGCCGTGACCTTCCACAATCTCCCGAATTCGAAGTAACCGTTGGGCTACCGGATCCGAATCCTCCCACCCGCCGGCGGCTCCGTCGAAGCCCGAATAGTTGAACCCGGGAATCGGCTTCCCCACAATCGCCGCCGGGTCAGCTCGGAGGGTGGCCAAGTCCTCCTCGGTGTACAGCGGGCAATCCTCCAGCAGCGTGGCCATCTGGTTCTCGGCCATATCCACCGGCAACAACACCGCACGGAGCAGACCGGTGTCGATATCGGTGGGCCGCTCAACATCGGCCAAATCCGGATACCCATGCTCGCGGGCACAGGCCGCCCAACGGTCCGAGGCATCGGCGGTGGCCCGTGCGTACGCCATCTGCTCCGCGACGTATTCGGGGTCTTGTTCCGGGTTTGGTGGCTCTCGATATCCGTTGTCTGTCAGGCATGTCTCGAAGATGTCGGTCTGGTCAACCCCGTCAACCACCAACAGGTAGTCACCCTCGCGAGACGCCAGTTCCTCAAGCCGTGCGAGCGAGATCCCCAACCCGTCCAAGTCTTCCCCGCTGTTCCACGAACCGCCCGGCGCGCGATAGACATAGTGATGGCCCTCCTGATCAAACTCCAATCCCACGATCCCGAACCCGTACTCACCGATCTGCGCGGGAATTCCCGCATCCAAGAGACACGCCACCGTACCCTCGGTCGCCGCAGCCTGTTCTTCCTTCGAATACGACGCCGACGGCGACGGCTTCCCGATGGCCGCAACATCGCCATCGTCCGCTGAACAGCTAGACATGCCCACTGCCAGCGCCACAGTCAATGCCATGACCGCTAGCGAACGCTCTTTCATTTCGATTGACCCCTCTTGGGATACGAAAGACACATCGGCACGATAGCGCAGGACCGGATCAACGAGAACCCAGACCCACGGGAGAACGGGAAACCCACCGGACTCCCTGGACCACGGGGAACCCGTCCGCCCCGCTGGATTCACTATCCGGCGGGGCGGTGCCGCCAGCCGCGGCGTCAAATCGTCTAGACCGCTCTAGACTTGCAAGTCTAGGTGCTTTAGACTCTCTGAGTGTCAAGCGAAGGGCGGTGGTGGACAAGCTGCGTGCCGAAGCAAGGCAGCGTGGTTTGGACTACGAGGTCGAGGAGCTGACCAGGCTCACCGCCTTCCACGTGGACGGGCATCGGTCGACGCTGGGGCGCCACACGGAGATTGACGAGACGACGGCACGGGCGTTCTGGGACCAGTTCGCCACGGCACTGGGAAAGGGCTGGTGGAGGACATGACAACCTTGCACGTGGTCGCAACAAAGAACCGCCGGGGATGGACGCTGGTGGGCGTGGAGCACAGTGCTGTGTCTGAGGTGGCGAGGCTTGATCAGGCCGCCGGTGAAATGCGCGAAGCGCTTGCCTTTCTGTCGGGCCTACCCGCCGATGGGTTCGACATCGACGTGATGCCCAAGATTCCCGAAGCATTTCAGGTGGAGCAGGCCGAGGCGGCGCGGCTGCGGGCGCAGGCGAGCAACGCACGGGCGGCGGCGGCCGGACACTCCCGCAACGCGGCCCGCGTATTGGCGGCGGCGGGGTTGTCGATGCGCGACATCGGGCATGTCATGGGCATCTCTCACCAGCGGGCACATCAACTGGTCAAAGCGCGACGCTAGACGATGTGGGCACTGGTGGTATCCGCATCGGCACGCAGGCCACTATCCACCCTCACCATGGGACCGTCATCGTCCGCCATCGCGGCCACAAAGGCCCGGTCTCGACCGGATAGGGCGGCCAACGTCGGCAGCGCCGTCGGCTAGCAGGCGCGGCAATTCGGTATGCGTCAGTTCGGCCGCCATACCGGGCCTGGTGGTCACCGCCGCCACCACCCAACCCGACTGAGCGGCAGCCCGTTCGACCGCGTTGAGCAGGACGGTCTTGCCAGTCCCCCGCGGTCCGGTCACCACCATCGCCCGCGCCGGAGAACCCGGTCCCTGGGCCAGGGCCTCGCGAAACGCCTGAAGCTCCGCGGCGCGGCCGACCAACACCGGCGGGGTGACGCCAAGAGTCGGCATGCATGGATTGCGCATCGCCTTGTCAAACCCTTAGAGGGTTATGAAAAACTCCCGGCAGGCGAGCGTCTTTTCGAGTCAAGGCTGGATCAACGATTGGCCAACCTAGTTTTGCATAAGTCTCTTTCAGAGGCCTATTAGAAACTCGGCCCAGTACTGCCCGTGCAATGCTCTGACCAGCGACAACACGAAGTTGATCGGGAGTTTCTAATAGCGCTCTCAGTCTTTTCATTCTTTTCAAGGTCTCTTGCGGTGGCACGGCGGGGGTGAGAAGGTGCCGGAGGTGGCGGAGGTGGCGGCAGCCGCCACAGGCCAAGGCCGAACCCACCCCAGGGGTCCACCATGTGACGTCGATGGCGGTACCCAAGTCCCGCCCGACCCAAAGACAACCAGCAGTCAGTGCGGCACCGGACCAGACTCCTTGAGAAAACGGAAATCCGTCCACCCCACCGGGTCTGGTGCGCAGCCGGGTTCAGACACCCACAGCAAAGGTCAGGGCATGTTCGCGCAGCGGCTCGGCCGTGACCGACAGCCCCTACGCGACGCAACTCCTGCCCTTGGACCTCGAGTTTGCTGTCAGCCGTGGTTGCTCCACCCCTTGACGGTGCCGACAAGCCGGCACCTGCCACTGGAGCGCGGCTCTTGGCTGACAGGGCATGATAATACACCTGTCGGACCCCAGTGCAGCGGCGTGTCCTGGGTGTACGACCAGCATATGGTGGGCTGGACCAGTAGTCTTGAGCTGCGTCGAGATGCCGGGCGACTTGTGTAAAACGCACAGGTGTACTAGTCTTGACTCATGGTTATGGCCCTCCCGAATCCCGATGACGAGCAGGCGCCCGGCGGACACGCCGAACCCTCGGAGACTGGGCCAGGGGACGTTCAGCCGGTGGAGGGTGGGTTTGAGCAGGCCGAGCCCGTGGAGGCGGGGCCGGTGGAAGTGGGGACCGGTGATACGGACACGCGCGGGCATGTGACGCCTGGCAACGAAGGTGGGCCGGTGGAGGGTGGGTTTGAGCAGGCCGAGCCCGTGGCGGCGGGGCCGGTGGAAGTGGGGACCGGTGATACGGACACGCGCGGGCATGTGACGCCTGGCAACACTGATCGCGGTGGGGTGGCCAGCGCCGAGGTGGCTTGTCGGGGTCGGTTGGCGCGGTGGGAGGCCGAGTGTGCGTTATCAGCTGAGTTGGAGCAGATGCCGGCTGGACCGGTGTTGGCGGCACGGGTCATGGAACTGGTCGATCAAGGGAATTGTTCGGCGAGCATGGTGGTGGAGTTGATCGCGGGTCTGGGCCGGTCCATTGCTGCTCTGGAGGGTGTGCGAGCGTACCTGGTGTGGGGCGCGGTAGAACCCCACGGTGGGGACACATTAGAGATCCGGTCGACCATCGAGGAGATCGCTGTGCGGATCGGTCACACCTACGGGACGGTACGCCGGATGGTGGAACTGGGGATGGGGATGGCCGCCGCACCAGACCTTGGCCGAGCGGTGTGTGACGGACAGATTGGTGCCGCGAAGGCCACCCAAATCTTGCGGGACACCGAGCATCTGGATCCCGACCGGTGCAGCCACGTCATCAGTGACGTGATGTCCCGTAACCCGGAGACCCGGAACCTGCCGGACTTGCGACGCTTGACCCGGACGTTAGCCGAGTGGATCGATCCGCTGTCGGCCGCTGATGAGCATGCTCGTGCCAGGTCGAAACGGTCGGTGTGGATCGAGAAGGCCCGCCACGGGATGGCATTCCTGCATGCCTACCTACCAGCAATCGATGCCCACCAGGTGTACGCCACATTGACCACCATGGCGTTGGGCGAAGACCCAGACCTCCCCACCACGCTCACCACACCTGCGACACCCACCATGTCACCATCCGGCGCTGGTGGCCAAGACACGATGGCCGGCGGTGGGGTGTTCGGCCCCCACCACGGTGTGGACAACGGGGGGATCACACTGGTCGAGGATGGCGTCGTGTCGAGCGGTGTCGTGTCAGATGGTGTGGGCACACCCGACATCGGCACGGGCCCCCCGTGGGCAATCGCTCCTGCCAGCAATCGTGACACGCTCCCCGTAGACCGGCCTCCCAGAACTCCAGATGGTGACCCGCCCGGACTGAGACAAGACCCTCCCGGACCACCGGGACAGGACTCTCCCGGGCTGTGTCGAGGACCCGCTGGACTGGGACAGGACTCTCCCGGACTGGGTCGAGGGCCCGCCAGGGTGTGTCATGCTCGGACGGATCGCGATGGATGGCCACGTGATGCCGATGAGCCTGTGTGGGACGGCGAAGTCCGGCCCGAGAATGATCGGGACGATGACGGTGTGGATGTTCCATGGGTGGAGGATGCCCACGAGGGAGACACCACGGAAGCTCATGCGGTGAAGGTGACCTGCACGTTGGGGAACCGGCGTGCTGACGCCCTGATGGACCTGTTCAGTCCCACCGGACCGCTGATGACCGGTCGACCATTCGATGCTGTGCGTCCCCGACTGGTCGTTGTTGCTCGCGCCGAAGCACTGCTGGGATCGGACCATTTCCCGGGTGAACTCATCGGATACGGAACCCTGCCCGCCCACGCGGTACGACGCATCGCTCAGGACGCCACCTGGTCGGCGATCTATTGCGATCCCCACACCGGGCGGGTAGTCGGGGCCGGGACCCGCATCCTTCCACCCGGCCTGACAGCTTCCGCAGACCCACCCACCACCGCGAACCCGGTCGACCCGGCGGATAGCGATCCGCCCGGTGAATACCCACGAGACACGAGCCCACCAGTCACCAGCCCACCAGTCATGAGCCCGTCGGCCGATGACGTCAAGACTAGGCGTCGGCCTGTCGTCGACACAGACGGGGACTCGGCACCGACATGCCATGACCCGGAAGCATGCCCAGACCCTGAATCACGCCCAGGTCCCGAACCGCGCCCAGATCCTGCGCCATGCCCAGACCCTGAATCACGCCAGGATCGTGCGCCACGCCCAGATCCCGAAGCACCCCCAAGTCCTGGGCCATGCCCCGATCCTGGCGTGCACCTCGGTGTGGCTGGTGTGGCACCACCAGGCCCAGCATGGGTGTTCCCACCCGAGGCGTGGCCAGCTGAGACCATGGCCTGCCACTCCTACCGGCCATCACCACACCT
>JAISBQ010000199.1 GCA_031266115.1 Bifidobacteriaceae bacterium | reverse complement strand
GGCTTGATGTCCAATCCACCGCTGTCGAACGTCACGCCCTTGCCGACTACGGCGACGTGGCCGGTCGCCGGCCCAGCCGGGGTGTAGCGAATCACCGCCAGGCGCGGGCCGTGCTCGCCGCCGGCGCCGACGGCTGCGAGCGCCCCGAACCCCTGGCGTTCCAGACGCTCGGCGTCCCACACCTCGACATCGAGTCCCCCCGCCGCGCCGATGGTGGCGAATTGCTCGGCCAGCCAGGCTGGGTTCTTGATGTTCGCGGGGGCGTTCGCGAGGTCCCTAGCGAGCCACGTGGCGCGGGCCGTGCCCGTGGCGGCGGCGATCGCGGCGGGATCGTACTTGCCGAGGAGGACCAGCTCGCCGTGGCGCTCGCCTGCCACACTCGCATCCCGACGATGCCGGCCCGCCCGTCCCGCAACCCGCGCCGCCAGGGCATTCACCCGGCGCTCACGTGTCGTCGCGCGCCGGGTCTCACTGTCTCCATAGGCGATTGTCGGGATCGTGTAGCACCCGTCGAGATAACCCTCGACCAGGGCGCGAGCGTCCTCCGCGGCGTTGGGGTCGGTGGACCGGGAACCGGCGGTGCCACCCGAGGCGACCGTGGTCACCACGCTGCCGCGGCCTGTCGCCGCTTTGGCGATGGCCTTCCCAGCTCGCCGCAACTCACCGCGCGTCCCGCCACCAATCCCCACCAACACGACGGTCGAGGCGAGGCCATGCCAGGGCAACTGCGTGGCAACCGCCCCGTGAACCAGCGGCAGATCGATGCTGAGTGTGGTCCCGGCGGCTGCCGTGAAACCCCGCCGTTCGGCGTATTCGGCGATGTCGATCCCGTAACGAAGCGCCGCGTCAACGGTGGTTGGACGCGGCTGGATCTCTTCCCCATCCACGCCGGGTGCCACGGGAATGGCGAGGACCCCGCTACCGGGTGCCGCCTTGACCTGGGCGGATGTAGCGACAGAGCCGCGCACCGCGCGGACGGTGGGCAGATCGCGCATGAGTGGCCACATGGGAGCGTCAGGCCGCGATGCCGGTGCTATGAGCCACTCACCACGGGAGGCACTACACCGCGTGCTGCCTCGACCACCGAGGTCAACGCACCGCCCAACTCGCCGGCTTCGCCAGGCGTCAGCTCGACGACGAGCCGCCCACCTCCTTCGAGTGGCACACGCATAATGATGCCTCGCCCCTCTTTGACCACCTCGAGTGGTCCGTCGCCGGTTCGCGGCTTCATAGCAGCCATGGGCAGGCCCCTTTCCATGCGCAGGGTAGAAATCCGCCCACTATTCTACCGGCCGATCCGCCTCGTCGTCAGCTGACTCGTCGGTCGCGGGGGAATCTGTGGGCAGCCATGGCGGGAGTTCGTCGAAGAACTCCTCCTCAGCCGCGCTGCCCGGCACATCGGGAAAAAGTGGCTCAGACTCGGTGGAGACGCGGCGGGTGCCGGTGAGGACCGCGAGCACCGCCCGCGTGGTCCGGCCGCGCGCCTTGGCCCTGGCCACAGCCTGTTCGGCGACCGGATCGGCAAACGAGACAGGGAAGGCACCGGTCGCGACGGCCCATGTCATCCCCGTGGCGATGACGGCAAGAAATATCAGTACGTAGGTCACGAATGCTCCCCTATTCCCGAACCGATGGTGCGGCCCTGGCGATCACGGCGGCGACGGCATCGTCAGCCGTTTCTACCACACTCAACAGGTCAGCGTCCGCAGCCCCGATCATCCCCCGCTGCGCGACCGGTCCACGGACCCAGTCCATCAATGGGCTCCAGAAGTCCCGGCCCACCAGGACAATCGGGAACCGCGTCACCGTGTGGGTCTGGACAAGGGTGACCGCCTCGAACAGCTCGTCCAGGGTCCCGAAGCCGCCCGGCAGAACCACGAAGCCGGTGGCGTACTTGACGAACATGACCTTGCGGGCGAAGAAGTACCGGAAGTCCACGCCGAGGTCCACCCACCGGTTCATCCCCTGCTCGAACGGCAACTCGATTCCGAGCCCCACCGATAGCCCGCCAGCCTCGTGCGCGCCGCGGTTCGCGGCCTCCATCGCCCCGGGACCGCCGCCGGTGATCACCGCGTAGCCCGCCCGCGCCAACCCGCGGCCGATGGCGCGAGCGGTCGCATACCCCAGATCCCCGGCGCCAAGCCTCGCCGAGCCGAACACGCTAACGGCGGGGCCGATCGAGGCGAGAGCGTCGAATCCGGCGATGAACTCCGACTGGATTCGCATCACCCGCCACGGGTCGCCAGACCGCCAGGAGGTATCGCTGCCGGCGTCGAGCAGGGCCTGGTCGGTAGAGACCTCGGGAATCAACGCGTCGCGAAGCAGCACCGGCCCGCGGCGCAGTTCCCGCGGCGAGGGACGAGGCGTGGACAATCCCGCTGTGTCCCCGTGGCCGCCCTCACCCGCGGCGTCGCTCGCACCAACACGACCCGGATCGGCTCCGTCTGGGGCCGCGCCTGGTGGCAGCGCCCCGGATGGCTCGGTCATCCCAACCACTCCCTCACGATTCCGGCATACGTGTCGATCTGCTCGAGCGGGCAGTGTTCGCCATCGGTGTGCGCCAGCCCCGGATCGCCGGGCCCGCAGTTGACGGCGGGGATGCCCAGTTCGGCGAACTGAGCCACATCCGTCCACCCGACCTTCGCGGTGGGCTCACCGCCCCCATGACGCGCCACCACGCGCGCGAACTCGCGGGCCGGTGCCGCGTCGAGGCCGGGCCGGGCACCGGGTGCACGGTCCACCACCTCCACCTCGGCACCGGTGAGGACGTCGCGGAGGTGAGCGACGGCATCGTCCACGGTCTTATCTGGGGCGAAGCGGTAGTTGACGGTGAGGATGCATCGGTCCGGGATGACGTTGGTGGCCGCACCGCCCGAGATCAGGACCGCGTTCAGGGATTCGCGGAACTCCAGGCCGTCCACCTGGACCGTCGCCGGGGCGTAGCGCGCGAGGCGTTCCAGCAGCGGGGCGGCGGCGTGGATCGCATTGACTCCGAGCCACGCCCGTGCCGCGTGTGCCGCTCGGCCCACCATCGTGGCGTGCACCCGAACCGACCCATTACACCCGCCTTCGAGGCGAGCGGATGTCGGTTCGCCTAGCACCGCGAACGTCCCGGTCACCCACTCGGGATGGTGCGCGATCACTCGCCTCAGGCCGTTGACGTCTCGCGCCACTTCTTCGTGGTCATAGAAGACCCAGGTCACGTCGCGGGAAGGGCAATCGAGGGTGGCAGCGAGGTGGGCCATGACGGCGACCCCGGCCTTCATGTCCACCGACCCTCGGCCCCACAGCGCGCCCCCATGGACGCCGGGAACCAGGCCTGCGGCGGCGGGGACGGTGTCGAGGTGTCCGGCGAGGATCACGCGTTCGGCTCGACCCAACTCGGTCCGGGCAACGAGAGTGTCGCCGTCCCGCAGCACGCGCAGATGGGGCTGGGTGGCCAGTGCCGAATGCAGGTGGTCGGCGATCTCTCGCTCCTGGCCGGACGGCGAGGGGATGGCGACCAGGTCCAGCGCGAGGTCCGCCGGGTCGCGCGTCAGGTCCAAGCTCACGCGATGAAGGCTATCGTCCGGGCGGGCGCCGTAGGCTTGCGGGCATGAGTTCTCGTCTCGCGTGGGGTGCCGGGCTGGTCACATACGCCGCCGATGGCGTGGCCCTCGACACCTGGTACCCCGCCCCTGCGCTCGGGCCAGTTCCCGCCGAGGCGGCCGCACCCACCGGCACCCCCGCACCCACCGGCCTGCCCGCGCCCGCCGGTCCGCCTCGGCCCAGCGCACTCCCCGCGCCCACCGCCGCCGGCCCCCGCCCGGCCCCCGCGCCCGGCCCAGCGACCGCGCCCGGAGTACATCCTGCCCCCGCGTACACCGGCCTGCCCGCGCCCAGCGTCGATGCCGAGCGACGGGTCCGCACCGAGCAGGTGGTACGGGAGATCGACCTCGATGTGCCGCCGGCCGATGTGCCCGACGCCTACCTGCGTCTTCACCTGTTGTCCCACCGGTTGGCCGCACCGGGAAGCATGAACCTCGACGGGATCTTTGGGGTCCTGGTCACCGTCGTGCGGACATCGGCCGGCCCATGTGCGGTGGAGGGATTCGAGCAGGTTCGTGCGGCGCTGACCGTGGCCGGTCGCGGGCCGGTCGCGGTGTGGGGGATCGACAAGTTCCCGCGCATGACCGATTACGTGGTCCCCGCCGGGGTGAGGATCGCGGATGCGAGCCGGGTGCGCCTCGGCGCCCACCTGGCACCCGGGACTACCGTGATGCACGAAGGATTCGTCAACTACAACGCCGGCACCCTCGGGGCTTCGATGGTGGAGGGACGCATATCCCAGGGGGTCATCGTGGAGGCGGGGGCCGACATCGGCGGCGGGGCCTCCATCATGGGGACGCTGTCCGGTGGCGGGACACAGCGCATCCGGATCGGTGCCCGCTCCCTCGTGGGGGCCAACGCCGGAATCGGCATCTCGCTGGGCGAGGACTGCGTGGTCGAGGCAGGGACCTACGTGACTGCCGGCGCCAAGGTCACGCTGGTGGGTTTTGGCGACAAGTCGGGCGAGGTGGTCAAGGCGCGAGACCTGTCCGGGGCCCACGGGGTCCTGTTCCGCCGTCATTCCCTCACCGGGGCCCTGGAGGCTGTGCGCCGCGAGGGTGCCGGCATCCGCCTCAATCCGGCCCTCCACACCGGGTGAGGCGATGACGCGCATCCTGGTCCGCCTGGCGGTGGGGCTGACAGCGCTGGCGGTCGGTGTGGTGGGAGTTGCCCTGGCGCTCGGGGCGCGGGAGCGATGGACGCCGATCGCGCCACAGTGCACAGCGACAGCAAACGGTGACACCGCGTCCTTGGCCGTCGATCAGACCGCCAACGCCGCACTGATCGCCGCCGTCGCCGAACGCCGGGAGCTCCCCGCCCGCGCGGTGACGATTGCCCTGGCCACAGCGCTGCAGGAGTCCAAATTGCGCAACATCGACTACGGCGACCGCGACTCGATCGGCCTGTTCCAGCAGCGCCCCTCACAGGGGTGGGGCACCGTGGAGGAGATCATGGATCCGGTCTACGCGACCAAGAAGTTCTTCTCCGCCCTGGTCACGGTGCCCGACTATGAGGCTCTGCCCATCACCGAGGCCGCCCAGGCCGTGCAACGCTCCGCCTTCCCCCTCGCGTACGCCGACCACGAGGAGACCGCCCGTCGCTTCGCCTCCGCCCTGACCGGCCACTCACCCGCCGGCCTGGCCTGTCACCTCCCGCCCGCCGAGACCCCGGGATCGCTGGACGAGTTGGCCGCCAACCTGACGTCCGCCTTCGGTAAGGGCGTGGGAGTGGCGAGTGAGCCGCCATCGTCGGTGGACGATGCCGGTCAACCGGCAGGCGGCCACCTCACCGCCGTAGCCCCCACCGACCGTGAGGGGTGGGCGGTCGCGGCCTGGGCCGTCGCACACGCCGATGCCGAGCGGATCACCGCCGTCGAGGCCGGCTCGCTGCGTTGGGAACGCACGTGGGGTGAATGGCGCGACCGCACCGACCCCACGCAGCTCCCGGCAGGAGAAACCGTGATCTACCTGGCCGAATAGCGCCGGCGGGGTGTCGACGCCGTGCGCGCCACATCGATGGGGTATTCCTCGTCGGCGCGGGTCAACGGTCTTCCCAGGGGATGAAGTCGCGCTTCGCATGGCCCACATAGACCTGGCGGGGGCGGCCGATCCTCGTGGTCGGGTCTGTCATCATCTCGCGCCATTGCGCGATCCAGCCGGGCAGGCGCCCGAACGCGAACAGCGGGGTAAACATGGAGGAGGGGAAACCCATCGCCCGGTAGATGATGCCGGTGTAGAAGTCCACGTTCGGGTAGAGCTTGCGTTCGATGAAGTAATCGTCAGCCAGGGCGATCGTCTCCACCTCGCGTGCGATATCGAGGAGTTCGTCCCGGACCCCCAGGGCGGCAAGGACCTTGTCCGCGGAGCGTTTGACGATGGCGGCACGGGGATCGTAGTTCTTGTACACCCGATGGCCGAACCCCATGAGTTTCGCTCCGTCCTGCTTGTCCTTGACCTTGGTCATGAACGAGGGCACGTCCCGGCCCGAATCGCGGATGCGCGCAAGCATCTCCAGGACCGCCTCGTTGGCGCCGCCGTGGAGCGGACCGGACAGGGCGGCAACACCGGCCGCGATCGAGGCGTAGAGGTTGGCTTGGGCCGACCCGACCAGGCGGACCGTCGATGTGGAGCAGTTCTGCTCGTGGTCGGCGTGAAGAATCAGCAAGGTGTCGAGGGCTTCGGCGAGTGCGTCGGGGAGATCCGCGGCCTCTCCCGGCCGGGCGAAGGTCATGCGCGCGAAGTTGTGCACGTAGCCCTCGCCGCGCCTCGGGTAGAGCAGCGCGTAGCCGGCGGCACGGCGATGGATGTAGGAGATCATCGTCGGCATCTTCGCGAGGAGCAGCACGGTGGCCAGATCGACGGCGGCCGGGTTGAGGGGATCCATCGACTCGGGGTAGAAGCACGCCATGGTGTGGATCGCCACTCCGAGCATCGCCATCGGATGAGATGCCCGTGGCTGGATCGACAAGATCTCCCGGAAATCCTCCGGCAGATACATGTGCCGGTCGATCCGCTCGACGAACTCATCGAGCTGATGGTGGGTGGGCAGGTCGCCGTGGATCAGCAGGTAGGCGACCTCCAGGAAGGACGAGCTGGCGGCGAGTTGTTCGATCGGGTACCCCCGATAGCGCAGCACGCCCTGCGCGCCGTCGATGAACGTGATGTCGGATGTGCAGGCCGCAGTGTTCATGAAGCCGGGATCGACAGTCACCTTCCCGGTCTTGGCGAGCAGGCTGGAGATCGCGAGTCCGTCGCTGCCTGCCGTGGCCGGCACGGACGGCAACTCAATGGATTCCTCGCCCACGGTGAGGTGTCCGGGCAGCGGCCCCAGGCCTCGTTCTCCGATGGGTACGGTCATGCCCCATCGCCCCCCTTTCTCGTGGTGTGCCGGCACCGCCGCATGGAGTGCCGACCATCGCTCGGACGCTCGACGCCCGAGCGTGATGCCCCGCCGGTGGCCGCCGGGTCACCTGGCGGGCGGCGAACCGTCAGGCAGGTCCTACTCGGCAGCCAGACGCAGCGCGGCCGCGGCCACGGCGGCATCGGACGCCGTCAACGCGACACGCACGTGCGTGGACTCGCCATAGAAGCTCCCCGGGGCCACCAGGATGCCTTTCGCCGCGAGATCGGCCACGATCGCCCAATCACCGCGGCCGTCCTGAGCGCGCACCCACAGGTACAGCCCCGCCTGAGAATCGTCGATGACGTACCCCGCCTGCTCGACAGCGCCGGCCAGGGTGGCACGCCGGGCACGGTAGCGCTCGCGCTGGGCATCCACATGGGTTTCATCCCCCAGCGCTGTGCCCATGGCCCATTGGACCGGGCCCGGCATCATCATGCCCATGTGGCGGCGGATTTCATGGATGGGTCCGATGAGCAGCGGATCGCCGCAGATCCACGCCATCCGGTAGCCCGCTGCGTTGGACCGCTTGGACAGCGAATACAACGCGAGGATTCCTGTGAGATCCCCGCCGTTGACCCGCGGGTCGAGGACGGATGGAACTCCGGCCGTCGCCCACGGCTCGGTCCACGGCAGCGCGGCGTAGCATTCGTCGCTCGCGACGACGATCCCCCGCTCGCGGGCCCAGGTCACCGCGCCGCGCAATTCCTCGACGGATGCGACGCGCCCGGTCGGGTTGGACGGGGAGTTGAGCCACAACAACCGCGCCCTACCGGCCGTGCCGCGTGGCAGTGCGTCGGCGCGGTCCGCCGGGACCGGTGTGGCCCCCGCGAGGCGTGCGCCGAGCGCATAGGTCGGGTAGGCGATTGAGGGGTGAATGACCACGTCGCCCGTGGTCAGCCCCAACAGGGACGGGAGGGTGGCGACAATCTCCTTGGACCCGATGGTCGGCAGGATCGCATGGCGGTCCGGTGGACGAACGCCGCGCACGGAGCGATAGTGCTCGCGGATGGCCGCACGCAGGGTGGGCGTGCCGCCGGTCTTGGGATAGCCGGGGGAATCGGCGGCTTCACGCAGCGCCTGTGCGATGAGTTCGGGGGTCGGATCGACGGGCGATCCGATGGAGAAGTCGAGAATTCCGTCTGGGTGGGACTCCGCGCGCGCCTTGTGTGGCGCAAGCAGGTCCCACGGAAAGTCCGGCAGATCTGAGCTGTGCATTCCCATGTGGCGGCCTCACTGATTCTTGGGTAGAGCGGCGATCATCGGGGCATCGGCATCGATAACCCCTAGCTTGGCAGCGCCGCCGGGCGATCCGATCCCGGTGAAGAAGTGCGCGGCGGCGAGCAGATAGTCCTCCCACGGGGCGGGAAGGTCGTCTTCGTAGTAGATGGCTTCAACGGGACACACGGGCTCGCAGGCTCCGCAGTCGACACATTCGGCGGGGTTGATGTAGACGGACCGGCGACCCTCGTAGATGCAGTCCACCGGGCACTCGTCGACGCATGCCTTGTCTTTGACGTCCACACAAGGCTGGGCGATGACATACGCCACGCCGTGCTCCTCCCCCGCTCCTCAGCGCTTTCCGAGTCGAATACCGGTCACCGACCCCTCAATGAACCGACCTTGGGGTCCCGTTGACTTAGCCCACCACTGTACCGGACAGACCGCCCACTATCATCCCCCATATGGCATCCGCCCACCGGCGCTCGGTCCGCTGCGAGACGCCGTGGACCGCCTGGCCTGCCGGGTCCCGCGTCGTGGTGCGCTCCCGGCTGCCGGACGGCCGCTACTCCGACGCGCTGGGTGAGCTGATCGAGGCCACCCCGACGGGCGTCATCGTCCGTACCAAGCGCGGCGACGTCGAGGTTCCGGCCGCCCTCATCGCCATCGCCAAACTGGTGGCGCCGAGGCCACCCTGATCCGCAAGGCGGCGCCACACGGAAGACATGAGCCGGCCCCGGTGGCTGGGTTCGCGCGTGCTAGCGACGGGAGGGCCTTCCGCTCGATGCGGCAGCTGCTGTGCTGCGCCGGGCCGGTGGGCCTGCGGACTGGAACTGGGTCGGGGTCGCGGACCGAGCTCTCTCGGTGCCCGTCCTGCGAGTGCCAAACCCGCGCCAACACACCCCCACCACCCGAGTTGGCACGGGTCCGGCACACCCCCGGACGATGCCGCACCCCGGCACCTCGCATCACCCCAGGTCACGGCTTCGGCTGGGTTGTCACCACATCGGGCACGTCGACCAAACTCCTGCCACCAGGCCTTGACCACCCGAGTTGGCGGGGGTTTGACACAGGGGTCACCGCGGGGCGCGACGGAATGCGGTCGCCAACCGCGCCAGCATCCGTGCTGGTTCCAGCAAGTCCTCATGCGTGGCCTCAAGTACCACCCACCCCAGTTCCTGAAGCCCTCCTCGGCGGTAGACATCGCTGTAGGACTGGGATGGGTCGTGGAAATGGTGGCGACCGTGGTACTCAAGGGCAATCCCCAGGTCGGGCCAGCTCAGGTCGAGATATCGATCGTGTCCTTCGGCTCGAACCCGGTGGTTGACCGCCGGTTCGGGGAAGCCAGCATCGACGACGACCAGCCGTAGCCATGTCTCCGCCGGAGAGTCAGTCCCCGCTTTGACGTGCTGAAACAGTTCGCGTACCAACGGGGCGCCTCGGCGTGGCCCCCAGCCGGCGATCCGATCCGCGAAGTCGCTGTAAGCGAGCACGGCGTGGTCGCGTCGCATCAGCGCATCACCCAACTGGATGACCTGCAGGAATGCTTGCTTCGCCGGATCAGTGAACGACCCACGCACCGTCACCGTTGTCTCATGCCCCGGTATCCAAGGCTCGACGCCCACGTGTGCCGCGGCGGCCCTGGCCCAACAGTGGGCCGGCTCGGCGACCGGATGGGAGGGGCTCCACCGCGCCGGCATGACGCGCTCCAGGTGAGCGGCGATCTCGGGCCGGTCTGGATAGCGCCTGGCCCCCCACGGGATCGCGACGTTGATGGGGCCAGTGGGATCGACGCCATCGGGAATGGTGACCTTCTCGATCGCCAGGGCGGTCACCCCGCTGATCAGCGACCCGTCAGGGCAGACCGCCAGTGCCGCTCGCGCACGGTGGAACAGTTCGGCGGATCCACTGGTTGGCGTCCCGGTTCCTTCGAGGTATACGCCACGCATCACACGCCGTTGGGCCCGATACAGGCGCCGAGCGTGAACTCGACCGACCTGAGAGGCACGCACAATCTGGTCCATTCCCCCAGCCTGACGCGTGGTTCGGACTCCAGGTCACGATTTCGCGTGCGGCGCAGCGATCCCGCGCCTGCTCGTGTGTGCCAAACCCCCGCCAACAGGCCTTGGCCACCCGATGTCGAGTCTCACTGTCTTGGCGACGGTTGTGTCTCACTGTCTTGTGGACGGTTCGGTGTCATGCCAGCGTGACCGCACACCTGTCTTCCCAAGCTCTCGTCGCAGTGTCTCCACACGG
>JAISBQ010000195.1 GCA_031266115.1 Bifidobacteriaceae bacterium | reverse complement strand
TGCGCCGTGCTCACCGCCGAATCGCGCGGCGGGGCGGCTCCCGGCACCAACCCCGGCGTCGGCTCGAAGGATATCCATCCGCCGAGACGCGGGATATACAGCTCCGGCCACGAGTGCAGCGACCTGGTGGTCACCGAATAGACCTTGCGTCCATCCGCCAGATCATCCACCGCCGCGCCGGGCACATAGCCGATGGCGATCCGGGCCGGAATCCCCAGCGAGCGCGCCATCAACGTCATCGCCGAGGCGAAGTGGACGCAGTAGCCCGCTCCCTGCTGGAGGAAGGCGGCCACCGTCGCAGCGCTGTCTCCCTCGTATCCCCGCGCCGAGGGGGCGGATGTCGAATAGGTGAACAGCTCGGACTCGGCGAGGAAGGCCTCCAATGCCGCCGCTTGGGCCTCCGGATCGTCCAGGTCACCGGCAATCGTGTCCGCCGTTTCCCGGATGATAGGCGGCAAATCGGGTGGAAGGGCGAGGTCCTCCCGCACCGAGGCGGGCAGATCGGGATCGGTGAGGGCGGGGGCGTCGGATCCTCCCGGTGAACCGCGTATCACAGTGGCGCCCCCGCCCTCGCCGGCCTCGCCCTCGGCAGGCTCCGGCACGGCGAGAGTGAACGACGGATCGGTCTCGCCCCCGGCCGACTCCGGAAAGTTCAACCTGACCGAGGAGAAGGTCATTTCGTCTTCCGACACCTCCACCCCGATAGACCCCTCCGCGTCACCCGACGTGACATTGGGGACCGTGTACATCTGGGTCACATTCCCGTCGGGCCCCACCACCACCCTCTTGGACACCTCAGACCCGAACGTGCGCGTCACCACCTCGTACTCGGTGGCCTCATCCGGAGAATCGGCCCGGTAGGACTGTCCGTGAGCGGAACCCTCGAGCGCCCGGATCGACAGGTCTCCCTCCTCGGCGAACCACTGCCCCGTCAGGCCGGTGACGGCCCGAACCGGATAGGGCACGGGAAGCCACTGCGATCGCATGCCCGTCACCTCGATCTCGGACCAACGCGCCTCGCCCTGCCCGGCCACATCCTCGCCCACGTCCAGACGCGTCGAGCCCTCGGCTTGGACCACGGCGGGCTCCGAGGACCGATGCCGCCAGGTGTCGCCCGTGAAGTCCTCCAGCGTGACCATCCGCAGATACGGCGGCGGCCGCATGTCCGTCGTCAGGCGCAGCGCCTCCTTGGTCACGCGGTCCGTCAGGTCTGCCCCCAGGTCCACGAGCGGATTCGGGCCGTTGGCGAAATAGACCACCTTGGGCAGGGCGTCCACGAGCGGGGTAGTCGAATAGCCTGGCACCGCGACCGCGGACAGGCCCGCGGCCAAGGCGACGACCGTCATCGTCCCCAAGGCCGCCGCGATCCTGGACGATGGCGGCCCCAGGCGTGCCGCGATCGGCTCACCGTGGGCGGGCGGGCGCACCCACCGTGGGGTGGCGGCCCACAAGACCATCAGGACGGCGGCCACAGCCACCGAGGCGCGGCCGAGGTGGATGCCAGACGAATTCACCGAGACCGGGACGGCCAGCGCGACCAGGGCGGCGATCGCCGCGACCGAACCGAGCCCCGCCTCAATCACCAAGAGGTCGAGGAGAAGCGCCAAGAGACCGGCGGCGCTCGCGGTGACGAGCATGAGTTCGGGAGTCGGCGTCACGGGGGTCGAGGATTCGACCACGAGGGTGAAGGCCTCGGCGAACAGACCGCGCACGTGCTCGATGCTGACAGGGGTAGGGACGAGGCGGACTAAACCCTCTCCGGTGCCGAACAGACCGAGCATGGCCTCGATGCCGGCGACGAGGGCCACGATGGGTGACAGCCACGCCGGTGCCCCGGCGAGGCGCAACGAGGCAAGCAGAGCGAGCACTCCGAGAGCCGGGCCGGCGAACCACGCTTGCCAGTCGCTGCCAGTGAACAGGCCGACCATCGCCGCGGTCAGGGCCGCGACGAGCAGCATGAGCGACCATGTCGTCACCAACCGGCGAAAGGCCGTGCGTGGCGGTGGCGGCACACGGCGAGGACGCAGGGCCGCGACAAGGCCGACCCCGGCGCGCACGCGACTGCCCCACCCATTCGCGCCGGGCTGCGACCGCCGGATCGCGGGGCTCAGACCCTGTCCCGCGGGTCCGCCGGCAGCGGGCCTGCCCCTCGCCACTATCGGGGACACTCGCGAGGAAGGCGCGGATCCGCGGGCCGCAGGCGCGCCTCGTCTCGCGCTCATCGCGGTGCTCCCAGTGCGATACCCGGCTCGGCGGCGCCGACAGCCTCGAGCGGGGTGAGATGGGCGGTCAACGGCACGAGCCCCGCGGCCGCCAGGTCCGCGCGGGCCGGCGCCCCTGGCGACCAACCAAGCGCTGGATCGGCCACCTCGGCTATCGCCCTGAGCGCCGCGATGCGCTCCGGCGATGTGTGGCTGACCACGGCGACCAGCGCCACGGGCCCACCCAGCTGTCCCGCCGCGGCGAGAATCTCTTCGTGCCAGCCGCCACGGTCAGCCGTCCCGAATTCGAGTCCGGCCATGGCGCGCAACAACGCCTCGGTGGTATGGGACGGCTCCAGAACCGGCAGGTGGCCGCCATCGTCGGCCGGTAG
>JAISBQ010000171.1 GCA_031266115.1 Bifidobacteriaceae bacterium | reverse complement strand
AGCGCCTCGGCGAGGGCGGAACCCAACGTGTGCAGTTCGAGGTAGTCCCTGTAGCGTCCCGCCGCGTATTCTTCCGCCGCCGCCTCCCCGATCTTCGGCCCCACGGTGACCACCTGAAGTCCGATGACATCGCCAGCCTGCGCGAAATAGTCCGGGATCGCGAGATAGGGCGGGCGCTGCTGGCGGGGAAACGCGATCGTGTGCTCCGCCTCGGAGCCCTCGATCACCAGGCAGTCGCCATCCGCCCGTGCCCCGAAGAACCCATACGCCACACAGGCACGAGCCAGACTCCGTCCGCGCACCCGATCGAGCAACCCACGCAACCTCCCGAGCCCCTCGACCTCGACGATCTCCTCGACCGTGCGTGGATCGCCAGCCACGGCCCGCAGACCCCATCGCGCCCGCAGCAGTGCCCGCTCGTCGAGGTGAGGAAGGTAATCCGACAGTGCCACACCCTCAGCGATCCGCGAGCCCCGAAAGGGCGGCGTGGGGATCGCGGCGGGCTGGAGCGTGCCACCATGACCCTGGCTCGACACCCCACCGGCTTCACCCGTGCCACCGTGCTCACCATCATCGCGTGTCCCCTTGCTGCCCCCCGCTTCGCCACCCCACCCGCTCCGTTCGCCGTCACCCTTCCACTCCCCCAGAATCGCCAAGGCTTCGAAGGCATCCTTGGCATACCTCACCTCACCCTGATACAGCTCTCGCAGCTCGCTGTCCACGTAGTTCCGGGTGAGCGCCGCCCCGCCGAGGATTACCGGGAGCAGTCGCCCCCGCGCATTCATCTCTGTGAGGTTCTCGCGCATCACCTCGACCGACTTGACCAACAGCCCGGACATCCCGATCGCCTGGGCCCCGTGGACGGCGGCAGCATCCAGCATCGCTGAGATCGACTGCTTGATCCCGAGGTTGACCACCCGGTAGCCGTTGTTGGTGAGAATGATATCCACGAGGTTCTTCCCGATATCGTGCACATCGCCGCGGACGGTGGCGAGCACCACCGTTCCCTTCCCCTCTCCTCGTCGGGGCATGTGGGGCTCCAACCAGGTGACGGCCGCCTTCATCGCCTCGGCCGCCTGGAGCACGAACGGAAGCTGCATCCGTCCTGCACCGAAGGCCTCGCCGACCTGAGCCATGGCCGGCAGGAGCACCTCGTCGAGGATCTCCAGGGCTCCGCGTTCGCCCAGAGCCTCGGCCAGGTCTGCATCCATCCCGGCCGTGCGCCCACCGGCTATTCGTGCAGCGAGGCGATCCGAGGCGGTCAGATGAGGACCGGCATCGTCGGGCGGGTCCGGCAGATCGGATGAGGCCGCGAGCAGAACGGCCAACGCGTCGGGGCTCCGGCGGTCGTAGATGAGATCCAAGGCCGCGGCGCGCAAGGAGGGATCGATGCGATCCAAAGGCTCAATCCGGGCGGGGTTCACGATCGCGGCGTCCAACCCGGCGTTCACCGCCTCGGCGAGAAACACCGAGTTCAGCGCCACACGCGCCCGCGGCGACAACCCGAACGAGATGTTCGACACCCCGAGCATGAGGTGGACATCCGGATGGGCCGCGCGGATGGCCTGGATCGCCCCGAGCGTGGCAAGTCCGTCGCGCCGGGTCTCGGCGCCCGCGGCGACGGGGAAGGTCAACGGATCGACAATCACGTCCCTCTCGTCCATCCCGCCGGCCACCAGGGCCTCGATGAGGCGTTCGGCGACAGCGGTCTTGCGCTCCATGGTGCGGGCCTGACCCTCCTCGTCGATGGTCAGCGCGACCAGGGCGGCACCGTGCTCCCGTGCGAGGCCCACCACCTCGCGCAGGCGCCCACCGCCGTCCTCAAAGGTCACCGAGTTGACAATCGGCTTCCCGCCGAGATGCTCCAGCGCCGCGCGCACCACCGCCGGATCGGTCGAATCCACCATGACGGGCAGAGTCGAGGCTGTCGCCAAGCGCGCCGCGAGCCCCGCCATGTCGGCCGAGCCATCGCGACCCACCGCGTCCACACACACGTCAATCACGTGGGCGCCCGCCCGCGCCTGACCGCACGCTAGGTCCACGCAACGGTCGATGTCGTCCGCGGCCAGCGCCTCACGGAACGCCTTGGAGCCTTGGGCGTTGGCCCGCTCGCCAATCGCCAGGTAGCTCACGTCCTGCCGCAGGGGTACGGCCGTGAACAGGCTCGCTACCCGTCCCACGGACGGATTCGGCTGGCGCTTAGTCCTATCCACTTCGCGTCCTCCGACCCGCCGCGCCACCTCCCTCATGTGCTGCGGCGTGGTCCCACAGCACCCACCGACGATGGCGGTCCCCAGCTCGCGCGTGAACTCGTCCAGGGCGTCGGCGAGCCCGGCGGGCGTCAGTCCATACACCGCGCCGGTCGCGGTCAGTTCGGGCAGGCCAGCGTTGGGCATCACCGAGGTGATTGGCAGGTGGGCGGATAGTTGGGTGAGGTGTTCGCGCATCGAATCGGGACCGGTGGCACAGTTGAGGCCCATGCCGTCGATGCCGAGGGCCGCCAGACTGGTCAGCGCCGCCATCGTCTCCGTCCCGAGGAGCATGGTGCCGGTGGTCTCGACGGTGATCTGGACGATGATCGGCGCATCGACACCCGCACGGGATCGAGCGCGGCGGCCGGCGATCACGGCCGCTTTCGCTGAGAGCAGATCCTGGGCGGTCTCGATGAGCAGAAGATCCGCTCCGCCGTCGAGCAGCGCGAAAGCCTGGGTCTCGAACGCATCGCGCAGGTCAGCGAACGCCACATGCCCGAGCGAGGGAAGCCAGCTGCCGGGGCCGATCGACCCAAACACCCATCGCCGCCTCGTGTACGAGTCGGCGACCTCCCGCGCGATCCGGGCGGAGGCATAGGCCAGGTCCCCGGTCCGGTCAGCCAGCCCGTATTCGCCCAGGTTGGAGTGGTTGGCGCCGAACGAGTTGGTCTCCACGGCGTCCACCCCGGCATTGAGGTAGGCCTCGTGGACCAAGGCCACCACATCTGGTCGCGACAGGTTGAGATACTCGTGGCACCCGTCGAACCCGCCGTAATCGTCAGGAGTCAGTCCAGCCGCCATGAGCTGGGTCCCCATAGCCCCGTCCGCCACCACCACACGACGACCGAGTACACGGCGCAAGGTTTCCGACACGCAGCACATCCTAGGAACAACCCGCGCGAACAGGACACGCGCCCTCGCCATCTCGTGTGGCCCGTCGGATATCAGACAAAGACCCGCGCGAACAGGATCTACTGGCATGTCGGCCTGCGCCCGGCACCGTCAAGCACCCAGTGGCGCGCGAGGCGGTACCTCTAGAGTGGTGGGCATGCCTTCGTCTCGCCGGGCCGCCGACCGGATCGCCATCGCCGCATTCGCTGGCTGGAACGACGCCGGCAGCGCCGCGACCGACGCCCTCGCCTCCCTCATCGCCCAGTGGGATGCCCAACCATTCCACGAGATGGACACCGAGGATTACCATGACCTCCAGGTCACGCGCCCAAGGTTCGTCAACCAGGGCGGCCAGCGCGTGCTTCTGTGGCCGCATACTCGGCTGTTCAAGGCCACCACGCCGCGGGGCCGGCGGGTCATTCTCGTCGATGGGATCGAGCCGTCGATGCGCTGGGAGCAATACTCCCAGGAACTGCTCATCACGCTGGTGGATCGCAGGGTGTCCACGCTCATCTGTCTCGGTGCCCTCCTCGCCGATGTCCCCCACACCCGTCCGATCCCCATCACCGGGACCTCCGAGACTCCGGCGCTGCGAGATCGCTATGGGCTGGAGCACAGCGAGTACACCGGACCCACCGGCATTGTTGGGGTGCTCGATCATTTGGCGACCGAGATTCTGGAACTGCCGTCCATGGCGCTGTGGGCGGCTGTGCCCCACTATGTCGCCAACCCGCCCAGCCCCAAAGCTGTCCTCGCCCTGTTGACCAGGCTCGAAGAGGTGCTCGACGAGCCGATCGACACTGGCGATCTCCCGGATGAGGCGCGGGCGTGGAGCGAAGGGGTCAATGTCCTCGCTCACGAGGATTCGGATATCGCCGAGTATGTCGCTCAGTTGGAGGCTGCCAAGGACGCGGTCGATTCGCCGGACGCCTCCGGCGAAGCCCTCGCACGGGAGTTTCAGCGCTATCTCCATCGCCGCGACCAGGGCGGCAAACCCCCGACGGCGCCGCCCACGTAGCGCGGGCCATCGTCCGTTCCTATCCCAGATCGATGCCGAGCAGTGCCTCGACGGCGGCTCCCACCACACCGGATCGCGTCTGGTCTGCGGGCCGGGCCGCGACATAGCGGTCCACGGCCGCGATCGCCGCAGGCGAATCCAAGTCCAGCGTCAGGGCCCGGCGCATCAGCGCCACCGTCTCGCGCTCGGCGGGACCGGCATCGTCCGATGTCGATGGCGCCAATGTGGACTTCCACATCTCCAGACGCCGTTGCGCGGTGGCCAGCAGCTCTGGGGTCCAGTCACGGCTGATCCGATAGTGGCCCGCGAGCAGGGCGAGGCGGATGGCGGCCGGCGCGACCCCATCGGCCACAAGGTCCGAGACCAGGACCAGGTTGCCGAGGGACTTGCTCATCTTCACCCCATCCAGCCCGATCAACCCGGTGTGCACGTGGACCGCGACGGGCGCGGCCACACCGCTCACGCCCCGCAGGTGGGATGTCCCCATCTCGTGGTGGGGGAACGCCAGGTCTGTGCCGCCACCTTGGACATCGAACGGCACCCCCAAATGCCGGGCGGCGATGACGGCACATTCGATGTGCCAGCCGGGACGGCCATCGCCCAGCGGGGACGCCCACCACGGTTCGCCATCCCGCCGCGCGCGCCATAGCAGGGGATCGAGGGGCCCCCGCTTGCCTGGCCTGTCGGGATCGCCGCCACGTTCGGCAAACAACTCACGCATGGTCGTGGGGTCAAGTCTCGCCACGGAACCAAACTCCCGATCGGCGGCGAGGTCCGCGTAGAGGTCGGTGCCGCCATCGGGCGCGGGGATCCGGTAGGCGAGGCCGGCCCGCTCCAAGGCGACGCCAGCGTCCGCGACCGGGTCGATGATCTCGGTGACGCCGATGTAGTGATCGGGCGGGATGATCCGCAGCGCCGCCATGTCAGCCCGGTAGACGTCCACCTCGCGGGCGGCGAGGCTGCGCCAGTCCTCACCAGTGGCCTGGGCCCGTTCCAACAGCGGATCATCGATATCGGTCACACACTGGGCGTACGTCACCTCGCGCCCAACGTCCAGCCATGCGCGAACGAGCAGGTCGAACGCCAGATAGGTGGCCGCGTGACCGAGGTGGGTGGCATCGTACGGGGTGATCCCACAGACGTACAGGCTCGCCTGCCGGACCGTCGGTCGCGCTGAGGGGAGCGCCTCGCCCGCCCCAGCATCGACCAGGACCGGGATGTCGCCATGGCCGGGCAGGGTGGGAACGTCAGGTCGGGGCCAACTGTGCACCAGGGCAGGGTAGTCCAGTCACGACATGCGCGCGTGCCTGAGGCGAAACGACCAGACCACAGCACACCGGGTAGTCCAGTCACGACATGCGCGTACCTCTACAGCGTGGACTCCACACGGATCGCCTTGCGTCGCAGCCAGGCTTGCCGCCGCCCACCCCAATACATCGCTGAACGGTCCAATTCCCAGCGGCCATACTCCGCCTCACCAGTGAGGTATCGGGTAGCTTCCGGGCGTGGGATGGAGGGGGACAGGGTCACCACACGGGTCTCGTAGGTCCCGCCTGCGGCGATCCAGCGGTCTGTCGGGGTCACGTAACACCTCCCGATTCGGTTCTCGACGATGAAACCGGGTGCAATTGTCCCCCGGTTCGCGCTACGGTCAAGCAATGACCGTCGAACCTCGTTCCGCCCTTGACCGCCTGATCGCTGCTTTGGAGTCCCACTACGCTGCGGCCGCCAGCGGACGCGGCGTCGAAGACCCCGCCTTTACCTCCGCCTACGCCACCCTCATTGACGCGTTCGAGACCTACGACGAGGCGTTGTACGAGGCCACCGGCATCGACACCCCATTCCTCGTCTACGACGACGACGCAGAGGACGATGACGACGATCTGGACGACCTCGACCTCGATGACGAGGACGAGGAAGACGACGAAGACGACGAGGACTAGAGCCGCTCGGGATACCCGAGTGCCGGTGCGCTGACCTCGTCGAGTGCCGCCACGATCTCCGCGGGTAGTTCCAGGTTCCCCGCCGCGAGCGAGGCGCGCAGCTGCCCTGCCGTTCTTCCCCCGGCGATGGCGCACGCCACCTGCGGCGCCTGGCGCACCCACGCGAGAGCCACCGCGAGCGGCGAGACCCCGAGCCCATCGGCAGCGGTGGCGACGGCCTCGACGATGGCACCTGCCGAGGTGTTGAGATAGGGCTCGACAAATCCCCGCAGGTGGGCTGATGCCGCCCGCGAATCGGCGGGGATCGAATGCCGGTACTTCCCGGTCAACACACCTCGCCCAAGAGGCGACCACGCCAGGATCCCGAAACCAAGGCCGGCCGCGGCAGGGACCAGTTCGCGTTCGATCCCTCGCTGGAGGAGGGAGTATTCGACCTCGGCCGCCGCGAGTTCGATGCCGTCACGCTGGAGCTGCGCCGCCGCGGCGGCGGTTAGCCACGCCGGGTGGTTGGACAGCCCGACATAGCGCGCCTTGCCGGATTGGACAGCCATCGTCAGCGCCCCGAGGGTCTCGGCCAAGGGCGTGTGGTGGTCTGGAGCCTGGACCAGCCACAGGTCCACCCAGGTGGTGCCGAGGCGTCGCAGCGAACCTTCCAGACTCGCTAGGAGACTGCCGCGCGAGGCGTCCACCACGGCCTGTCCCCCGCGCGTCCCCACCCCGGACTTGGTGGTGAGGATGAGGTCTGACCGGTCGGCCACCACGCCAAGCAGATCGCCGAGTTGTTCCTCGGCTGCTCCATCACCGTATGAGGCGGCCGTATCCACGAGGGTGCCGCCGGCGTCGAGGAAATCGGCCAACTGGTCGGTGGCGTCCATGTCATCGGTATCCCGGCCCCACGTCATCGTCCCGAGGCCGAGCGCCGAGACGACCAGACCCGTGCGGCCCACGGCGCGATACTCCATACCGCCCGACCTTAGCCTCAGATCCTCGTCGGCGTCGGCTACCCTGCCTAGGTGAGTCTGTGGGAGGCACTTGTTCTGGGAATTGTCCAGGGCCTGACTGAGTTTCTGCCGATCTCCTCGTCTGCGCACGTGCGTGTGGTGGGCGAGTTCCTCCCCACAGGCGCTGATCCCGGTGCTGCGTTCACCGCGATCATTCAAATTGGCACCGAGTTGGCGGTGGTGTTGTATTTCCGCCGCGAGGTGGTGGCGATCGCGCGAGGCTGGTGGCGATCGGCATGGCATGCCGAGCACAGTTCCGAGGGGCGGATGGGCTGGCTGATCATCGCTGGCTCGATCCCGATCGTGGTGTTGGGGTTGATCTTCACCGACGCGATCGAGACCCACCTGCGCAACCTGTACATCACCGCCGCGATGCTCATCGTGTTCGGCCTGATCCTCTGGTGGGCCGATACTCGCGCCGCCCAGCGCCTCACCCTGCGGGATTTGTCGGTGCGCGATGGCGTCCTGTTCGGTTTCGCCCAGGCCCTCGCCTTGGTGCCCGGCGTGTCCCGTTCTGGCGGCACCATCACCGCTGGCCTGCTCATGGGCTATACGCGCGAGGCCGCTGCACGATATTCGTTCCTGTTGGCCATGCCCGCCGTGTTCGGGTCGGGCCTGTACGAGTTGGCCACCTCGCTGGGCGACCCCGGCAGCGTTCCCGGCTGGATACCGACGATGACGGCTGGCCTGACCGCCTTCGCCGTCGGCTATGTGGTGATCATCGCCTTCCTCAAGATCGTCTCGACGTATTCCTACCGGCCGTTCGTGTTCTATCGTCTTGGCCTCGGGGCGCTCGGTCTGGTGCTCCTCGCCGCGGGCGCGATCAGCCCGCTGTAGCAAGGAAGTCGGCGAGAACCCGAGTACCGAACTCGATAGCCCCGACCGGCACGCGTTCGTCGACGCCGTGGAACATCGCGGTGAAGTCGAAGTCCGCCGGCAGCCGCAACGGCACAAACCCGTAGCCGCGAATCCCCAGGGCGGCGAGAGACTTGGCGTCTGTGCCGGCCGGCAACAGGTAGGGCAGTACCACGGCGTCTGGGTCGGCCCTGCCCAGCGCCGCCGCCATCGCGTCAACAAGGGGAACGTCAAATGGCGCCTCCACACCGATGCCGCGGTGGAGGATCTCGACGTGGCCCCGCTCGCCCAGGACATCGGCCACCACGGCGAGGGCATGGTCCTCTTGCCCAGGCAGGGGTCGGACATCCATGGTCGCCTCGGCGTGGGAGGGGACCACGTTGGCCTTGCAACCCGCCTGCAGACCCGTCGGGTTGAGGGCCGTGCCCAGGGATGGGGCGACGAACCGCCGCGCTGGACCCAAGGCATCGACCAAGGCGTCGATGGTCGCGGGATCGTCGCTATAGGGGCGTCCCACCAGATCTGCGACCCCGCGCAGCAGCGTGTCCACGGCGGGCATCATGTCGCGGGGCCACCGGTGCGCGGCAAGGCGCGCGACGGCGTCGGCGAGGTGTGTGACCGCGTTGTCCGAGTTGGCGGCGCTACCATGACCGGCAGTCCCGCGCATGATCAGGCGCAACCACATGAGCCCCTTCTCGGCCGTTTGCACCAGATAGGCACGTCGCCCGGCCACCGTCGTAGAGAAGCCGCCCACCTCCCCGATCGCTTCTGTGGCGCCCGCGAACAGGTCCGGCCGGTTGCGCACGCACCACTCGGAACCCCAGGTGCCGCTCGATTCCTCATCCGCAAAGAACGCCACCACAAGGTCGCGCGCCGGACACCACCCGTTGACGGCCATGTCGCGGACGCAGGCGATCATCATCGCGTCCATGTCTTTCATGTCGACCGCGCCGCGACCCCACGCCATGCCGTCCTCGATGGCGCCGCTGAACGGATCAACCGTCCATTCGTGCGGGTCGGCGGGAACCACATCGAGATGCCCATGGACCACCAGCGCGCTGCGGCTGGGATCGGCGCCGGCAATCCGTAGGAACACGTTGGCCCGCCGTGGGCGCGATTCGACGTACACCGGTTCGTAACCGACGTCCTCCAGCAGTCCCACCACGTATTCGGCGGCCTCGCGTTCGCCCCGCGAATCATCGTCACCGGTGTTGGTGGTGTCGATCCTGATCAGATCGCTGGTAAAACGGACAGCCTCAGCGGCGGCACTGGCGAGGTCCGCGCCACCGCACGGCGTGCTCACGCGATCACGCCCGATACTGGTCAGGGCGTTCCGCGGTCACTGGGAGACCGCACGGCTTGCTCACGCGATCACGCTCCCGGCAACCGTTGAACGGGGACATCCGCCCACGTCCCGCTTTCGATCGCTGGATCCCCGACAACCACGGTCCCCACCCAGGCGTCGCGGGGGCGTCCGTGGTGGATCACCTCGGACCTGATGGTGCCCTCAATGGTGAATCCGGCGCGCACAGCGACGTGGCGTGAGGCCCAGTTGCCCACCACGGCCTTCCACACCACACGCCGCAAACCTATGCCACTGGGGGCCAACGCGTGGCGGAGCACGGCACGGACCGCGACGGTGGCGATACCCCTGCCTCGCGAATCGGGCGCGAGGGCGAAACCGATCTCGCCCGATCCGGTGCCGTCCAGCTTGATGTCCACCGTCCCGGCAAGGCGCAGCGTGGCGGCCGAGATCGGCTCGCGGATGGCCCACGTGCGGGTGGTTCCGGTCTGCCATCCCTGGAGCTGGGTGCCGGTGATGAACTCGTGTGCGTCAGCGCGTCCGTATGGCGCGGGCAGGGGAATCCACATCCGGATGTCGGGGTCTTGACAGTAAGCGCGCACGCGCTCGACATCGCCAGGGGTCAATTGGTCGAGTACCAGGCCGTCAGCCACAAGTGGGTAGGGCTCCACGGAGGTCAACACTACGCGACAGGCACGGCCGAACCGGTGAGCCGCCGCAGCGCGCCGGGGCCCACGAACCATCCGCCCGCATCGACTACCCGATCGCGCAGCTCCCGGTCCGCCGTCGCGACAATGGCGATGTCCCCGCCGCCGATGGCGGCCTTCACCTCGGCGACAATCTGGCTGTCCCCGTCGCGAGGAGCGCTCACAACACGCACTTGTGAGTCCCCTCGCTCTATGTGACTGTCCCCGCCGCGCGACTCTCCCTCAGCGGCCAACGCCGAAGCTTTGCCCTCGACCACGAGAACCAGCCGCGGGTAGAACCCGCCGAATTCGGGCCAGCCGATGGCGTCCCCCGGCACCCCGATGCGGGCGAGCGGTGCGAGCCGATCGCGCCAACGCCGCGCCGCCGCCAGCCGGTCCCGGTACCAGCCGTCGTTGACCGAACCCATGACGTTGGCGATGTCCACCACGAGGGTCAGACGCGCGTCAAGTCGCGGTGCGAGGCGCGGCCACGCGTCCGCCAGCGCGCCGTGGAGCGGGCGTTCGGACACCTGCGCACGGCGGACCCACTCCAGCGCCACGGATTCGTCGTTGGACGGCTCAGGGGTGAAGCCGCGTGGACCGGTCCAGCGCGCTACCACGGTGGTGTAGGTCCATGCCTCGTGGGCGTCCGTGAACCACCCTTGTGCCCCGCTTGAGCGATGACGGCGGCCTGTGGTGTAGGTCCGTGCCTCGTGGGCGTCCGTGAACCACCAGACCGGCTGACTGTCCCGCGGCGTCAGACCTGCTTCTTCCCAGGTCTCACGTTCGGTCGCATCCCTCGGGGTCTCCCCCGGCTCGAGGGCTCCCCCCGGCAGACCCCACAGGCCACCCTCGTTGGTGTGGTTCCCCCTGAGCTGCAACAAGACGGCATCGGCGTCACAGTCATAGACCAACAGACCCGCCGCGCCACGCGGTCCCCAGTGCCGGCCGGTCGCGCAGGAGCACGTCACCCATCCGTCGGTCATATGGGGTCAGGTGAACGTCATGCGCTTGGTGGCGGACGTGCCCTTCTTGACGGCGGAACTACCCCGGTAGACGGCCGTCACTTTGACCTTCCCCCGCACCTTCTTGGGCGCGCGGACCTTGACTGTCCCTTTGCCACCCGCCTTGAGCGTGGCGTTCTTCGTCACCTTTCCGAACTTCACCCTCACCGTTCCGGTGGGTTTCGCGACCCCCGCTGCCTTGACGCGCACGATGACGACACGACCCTTGCGCACGATGGTGACCTTGGCCGTCGCCTTGATTGGGGCCGTGCCGGGCGGAATCACCGTGGGGGACTCACCGGAACCGGCGTCTGGTCCGGGAGTGTTCGCCGAGGAGTCCGACAATGGCCCGCGCACCACCGCCAGGGCATCGACATGACCCGATGCGGCCAGGCCACGGTGTGTCAGGGTCCAGGCCACCCCGACCAGTGTGCCCGATGGCGCGTCGGCGGGCAGGGTATACGTCGCGGAGGTGGCCCCAGGCACCGGCGTCCCGGCCGCTGTCCACTGCCACGCCACAGACCTGGCGGGCCACCCTGCGGGCGGGGTGACGGCGAGGGTACCTCCGGCTACGGCATCACCCACGATGGCGAGATGGCGCAGCGCCGAGGGGTCAAAGACATCCACGGTGGCCTTGGCCGAGACCCCGTCGAACGTGGCCGTCACCGTGCAGGTCCGCAGTGACAGGCCCGTACCCACAGGGAACGTGCATCCGGTGCCCAACGAGTACGCCACGGTGGCCGAGGCGGCATCGGGCACCGGGTTGCCGACGGCATCCCAGCCCGCCACCGTGGCGGAAATGGGCACATCGGCCACCGTGGCCTGGGCGGAGACGCTCAACGCGAGGCGGGTGGTGGGCCCGGCGGTGTCCATGATCCGGGCGAGCGCCTGTGGGGCATCAAGGCTTCCGGCCCCGGTGTACGGATCCCGGCCGTTTCCCGTGGCGGTGATATCGCGGGCGGCCTCGGTGATGGCGGCGACGATCGCTTCGGGGCCGAGGTCTTGGCGGTGGCGACGCAGCAAGGCGACGGCGGCCGCGGCGTGCGGGGCCGCGAAGCTGGTGCCCGCGCCGTACCCCACGGAACCGCCTTCGATGAGGATTCCCACCTCGGTACCGGGGGCGGCGATGTCCACGAGGTCGTTGTGGTACCCGGAAGGCATGGGGCTGCCGTCCGGACGGATCGCCGCCACGGACAGGACCGGCGGATACGAGGCCGGGTAGTGCATCAATGCCGCGTCCGAGGCCACGTTCCGGTCGCCGTCGGCTTGTCCGGCCGCGGCCACCA
>JAISBQ010000169.1 GCA_031266115.1 Bifidobacteriaceae bacterium | reverse complement strand
ACAGGCGATCCTCCCCGAGGGGTACCCGTTCTTCTACTCGACCCCGGCCGAGGCGGAGGCCATGCTCATCCGCGCCGTCACGGACACCGCGGAGTGCCGGGCGGAGTTGGACCGTGCGGCCGGTGGCTCGTTCGCCCATTGGCTGCGCGACCATCACTCGGACGATGCGTTCGAAACGGCGATCGTGGACTGCGTCCAGCGGTGGTTCGGCACCGCCTGATCACCGGCACATGCGGCGTGCGCCCTTGGGACGTGCGCGAGCGGCGCCCGAATCGTCGTAGGATGTCCGGGATGCGTGTACTGATGCCGCACCCACTCTTTGCGTGCCCTGGCACGCAAATGCCACGTGTGTCGACATCGGCACCTCCGCGCTCGCGGGGGATTTTGCCCAACTCCATAACGTGCTCGCAGCCCCCCTACGCCCCACACCATGCGATGGAGCACCCCCGTGAATACTCTGAATCGTCGTCGCTGTTTCATGCCCGCCACTGCCCCCCAAGGACCACCTGTCGCTCGCCCGGTGGCTAACCGCGCCCTATGGCAGGCCGCGCGGAGCCACCGGCTGCGCGGCGCGACCGCCGGCTTGGCCGCGCTCGCGTTCGCGACGGCAGGCCTGGTGGTCGCCATGCCCGCGGCCCATGCCGAGGTGATTGCCCTCGACGGGCCAGCGACCTTCGCCTGCGACCAGCTCTACGGGTCCACGGGGAACGGGTCGGTCTATGCGATGGCCTACGATCCGACTGGCCAGGCGGAAACCACGTTGACCAGGGTGTACGGAACCACCGCGCACCCGATCACGTCGATGGCGTTGGGACAGGCTCCCGCATCTCGCGGAGGGGACGGCAACCTCCACGGCTACCACTGGGGCTACAACAACTCCAATTCTGCGGGCATCTCCGTCCTCGATGTCACGAGCGGCGCCTCCAGCGGCACCACGTTCACGGTGCCCCGCCCCGGCACCAGCCCGTACACGTGGGCGGGCGGCGAGGTCAACCAAGCGACGGGTGAAATCTACTTCTCCGCCGGTGACGGCGCCCAGATCACGACGAATTACGAGATCATGATCTACGACCCGATCTCACCTTCACATCCCACCAGAATGTCCGGCCGGTTGATTCCCGACACCCCCGCAGACACCCTCACGGGCACCGCGGACACCCGCATCGGCTCAGACATGGCGATCGACGCAGAAGGCAATATCTACGTGCTGGCCGGCGCTTCCACCAAACGGTTAATCAAGGTGGTGCCGGGTGCCACCGGCGAATGGCGCTATTCGCGCGCGACGGATCTTCATTGGAGTTTAGGCAACTCCCTCACGACCGCGAACATCTACGGCATGGCGTTTTTCGATGGGGCACTGGTCGTGCTATCTGAGGGCAACGGCCTGCACGCCATCGACGGCACGTCCGGCGAGATCACCGAGATCATCGGTTCGGTGCCCGATTCCCGACTCGACGGTTCGGCAGCACGCGACCTAGCCTCATGCCAAATGCCGCCTATCGTGCGCGGCTCGGTCTACAACGACGCCAACGGGGACGGGTCGATCGCGGCTTCGGAGTCCGGCATCGCCGGCATCGCCGTCCAGGTGTACGAGGCGACGGGCGGGCGCAGCGGCGGCATGGCCACCAACGCCAGGGGCGAATACACGCTGATGCTCCCGGACGTGGACGAGGACTACTACGTGCGCATCGCCCAGCCGCAGATTGGCGGGATCAACGCCGCCCAGACGTGGGCGAGTGCAACCTCGAGTCAGTCCGGAACGGTTGTCGCGGCATGTGCCGCGGGTGGCGCGGCGAGCCCTGAGCGCGTGACACCTGGTCCGTGCGCCGGCAACCGGGCCGACAACATCGACCCATCGACCATCGCCGCAGGCCAGGTCACGAGCCAGGCCGCCTTCTGGTCGCGCGCCCACCTCACCACCCGCGAGCGCATCCTCGACGCCGATTTCGCCTTCTCTACCATGTCGTCCTGGGGCGACGCGCCCGAGAGCCTCGACAGCCTTGCCGACGATGACGGCCCGAACCACGTCGCGCCGCCTGCCACCAACCGTGTCTGGCTGGGCGAGACCGTCTCAACCCAGGCCGACGGCGAGCCTCGCACAGGTGCGGACGCCCACGCCTCCGACGATGGCGCCGTCATCGTGCTCGCAGGGGGCCACGAGGTTCCCCTCGCGGATGCCATCGTCGTGCCAAGCGGCTCCTATCCGATCCGTGCCGCGGTGTCCGGGTCGGCGGCGGCCACAGCCAACGTCCGCGTGTGGGAAGCCCGGCTCTCGGGCACCGGCCGCGATGCGTCCTCGTGGACGTCAACCCCGATCATCACCGGCCAAGGAGGCACCACCGGAACGGTCTCAGGCACCTGGACACTCCAAAACACCCAGACCTCCTCCTCTGCGACCACCTCGAACGCCTACCTGCGGGTGCGCGCCTCGACCACGGCGAACCTCGGGAGAGTCAACACCTCCTCCTCGCCGCCCCGTGTCGGCACCTCCGCGGCCAACACCACCCCGTGGTTCAACGACGGCGAGGTCGAGGATTACCGCGTCTACGTCGCCCGTTCTGTGGTCCGCGTGCGCGCGGTCACCGAGGGGTCGCCCGGCGGTCCGTTCACCTTCACGCTGTCCAACGTCCAGTCCACGGCCCCCTCCACCACGCTCGACCAGATCACCACCAGCGCCACCGGTGTCCCCGAACTGTCACGCGCCGCCCACGTGGTCACCACAACGGGCAGCCCGGTCACCTTGACCACCAGCGGGATGCCGAACAACTGGCGAGCATCCGGCACTACGTGCGCGTCGGCCACAGGAGCATCGATCGCCGTCACCACGACCGGGGATGCCACCACGATTCCGGGTACCGCCCTGGCGTCCCGGACCGATGTCACGTGCACCGTGACCTTCGCCAGGACCGGCCCCGTGGCGTCCCTCATCGTGACCTCCGGGACGAGGCCTGTCACCGGCCAGTTCGAACACACGGCCACGGTCACGGTTACTGGCGGGGACTCCCCGGCGGGCCACGAGGTCTTCTTCGCGTTGACGCCATCCACGGGGGCGTCAACCAGCGCGCCGATGTGCACCACCGACGCTTCGGGCACCTGCCAGGTCCAGATTGGGGCGCGCCAACCCGGGGTGTATTCACTGAGGGCCATGCTGTCCAGCGGCGGGGGCTCCCTGCAACCCGCCATGGGATCGCCAGCCGAGGTGGAGTTCGTCGCCCCTGACAACCCCGACCCATCGACGGTCACTCTGGCCACACCCGGCACCAAGCTGGCCGGCGGCGCGGAGGCGCACACCGTCATCGTCGATCTGCGCGATGCCTACGGCCTGCCCTGGCCCGATCAAGCCGACCGCTTGAGGGTGAGTACGAGCGTGGCGGATCCCGCCGGGATCGCCTTCGGTGAGATCACTGTCCCCGATACGTCGCGGCCGAACGAATACGCCTTCACGGTGACGTCACTGCGCCCGGGCGCGGTGCCGGTCGACGTCGGGCTGGACACCGGCGGCCTCACGGCACCGGTCGGGACGGTGACCGCCGAATTCGTCCTGCCGTCAGGCCCCCCGACGGCCACCCTCACGGTGACCCCGCACCGGGTGGTGGCCGGCGACAACGCCACGGCGTCCGTCGTGGTGCTCGACACCCTCGGCCGTCCAGCACCAAACGTCGCGGTCTGTTTCGACACCGATCTGGATATCGCTCCGACAGGTGTGACCTGCGTCGACACCGACCCGAACGGCACTGCGACGGTCTCGGTCGCCTCAACCCACGCCGCCGAATACAGCGTGTCCGCCCACCTCGAAGACCACCCCGGCGCGGCGGTCGCCGGTGCGCCGGCCGCGGTGAGCGTGGCGCCGGCGCCCATAGATCCCGTTCGCACACGCCTGACCGGCACGGGCGTCCAGCCCCGGCCCGCCGATGGCGTCGCGCGCCATGAGGCGAGGGTGACCGTCTCAGACCGTTACGGGAACCTGATCCCCCGCGCCACCGTGGCCTTCCACCCCTCCGGCGTCGGAACCGTTGTCCCGACCACCCCCACCGTGACGGTCACCGATGACCAGGGCGAGGCAGGCATCGACATCACGTCGTTGACAGTCGGCATGGCGCAGGTGTCCGCTGAGATCGGCGACCCTGACACCAGCCCCACCACCGCGGTGGTGGATGCCTCGGGCCAGGTGGTGAGTCTCGCGCTCGAGTTCGTCCCCGGCGGGGTGGATGTGGCGGCGTCGAGCTTTGCCATCGGCACCGATTCGGTGACGGCCGATGGCACGGCAGTCCACGAAGTCCGCGTCACCCTCAGGGACACTCAGGGCCACGGCGTGGACGGCCAAAGTGGGAGCCTGACGGCCGGCATCGGGCACGCCACGGTCGATACCTGGCTACCGGCGGGCTCCGGGGTCTACCTCGGAGCTATCGCGTCGACGAGAGCCGGGACATTCGACATTGAGGTGTCGTGGGCGGGCGTCCAACTCGGTCCCGTCGACCCCGATGGACCGACAAGCCTCACCTATGTTCCCGGTCCCGTGGACGCCCGTTCCACGTTCACCGTCACCGACGATCCGGAGATCGAGGTGGGCAACGACGCGCATCACACGCTGACCGTTGAGCTGACCGATGCGAACGGCAACCCGGTGGCCGACCTTTCCACGGTCACCCTGCAGCCCAGCGCCGTCCACACCGGCTCACCCACGTCGCTCGCCGCGCAGATCGGTCCGTTCGTCCATCTCGGCGATGGCGTCTATGAAGCACCCATCTCCGCCACGAGGGCGGGCAGCTACGTGGTGTCCGTGGTCGCCGTCAACACTGGCGGTGCCACGGTCACCCTGACCCCCGCTGGTGAGACCGTGGTCACCTTTGTCCCCGGACCGATGTCCCCGGATTCGACCTTCACTGTCGAACCTGCCGCCGCGAAGGCCGGGGACTCGGTCAGCGCCACGGTCACCCTCGTGGACGGATACGGCAATCCCCTGTCGGGTGTCACCGTGCACTTCTCAGCGCCAGGTGTGGCGCTGCCAGGCGGTGGCGCAGCGATCACCGGGGAGGGCACCGGAAGGGCGGTGATCGAGTTCGTCCCGACAGCCACCGGGGAGATCGCTGTCGCGGCCGAAGCGATCGGACACGGCCCCGTGGGCACCCCAGTTGCGCTCACCGTCCAGGCAGGACCGCCTGTGCAGGGCGCTGGTCTCACTGAGCTCACAGCAACACCGGGCGCCAGACCCGTCGGCCCGTCCTCGCCCCATACGGTGACGGTGACAGCGCGCGACGCCTACCACAACCCCATCGCCGGTCTGCCCGTCACCCTGCGCATCGACGCCGGTGCGGCGACCCCGGCCGCGGGCCACGCGCTTGAGGGCCGCACAAACGAGGACGGGGTGTTCGCCGTGGACCTGATCTGCCTCGAACCGGGGACCTCAACCGTGACCGCCACCCTCGACTCGGTCGCCTTGTTCGGCTCAGTGGCCGTGGAGTTCGCGGTGGGTTCGGTCGATCCTGGCAGGTCCGACTACACGGTCGAGACCACAGCAGCGACCGCCGATGGCGTCGACGCGCGCTCCGTGACCGTCACCTTGCGCGATTCCCAAGGCCATCTCGTGGACGGAGAAGTGGCCAACCTGTCCGGCGCCCTGGTCGGATCGGGCGGGGCGGGCAGTGGCGGCGTCAGCGGATGGGCGCCGGCCGGCCAGGGGGTCTACACCGGCCAGGCCACCTCCACCCTCCCCGGTCTCAAGACCGTCCAGGTCGAATGGGCGGGCCAATCGATCGCGCAGGCTGGGGGCGGCGAAGGCACGGTGACATTCGTTGCCGGTCCCGTGGCGAGCGAGTCGACGTTCGCGGTCACCGACGACGCGGGTGTCGTCGCCGATGGCGACCCGGGCCACACTCAGACCATCACCCTGCACCTGACCGATGCGCACCACAACCCGATTGAGGACATCGCCCCGATCCAGCTCAGCCCGCGCGCGGTGCTCGTCGGGTCGACGCCGCCCATCGCCGCCACCGTCGGAGCGTTTGCCGCCAGCGGCGAGGCCGGCGTCTACACCGCGGCGATCACGGCGAGCGTCCCCGGCACCTACCTCGTGGGGGTTGACGCCACCCAAGGCGGAGCCACGGTCTCGCTCACCCCCCTCGGCACTCCCACCACATCGTTCGTGCCCGGACCGCCCGGACCTGCGACAACCTTCCTCCTCGACCAGGCCACGGTTCGGGCGGGCACGGCCGTGGAGGCCATCGCGACGCTCCTGGACGCTCAAGGCAACCCCGTGCAGCCCACGGACGTCCACTTCTGGACGGTTCCACCCCTGACGCTGCCGGCCGACGGCATCGTGACGAGTGCCGAGGGAACCGGACGGGCCGCCATCGTCCTCACGGCTACCGACGCCATCACTTATCAGGTCCACGCCGCCATCGGAGGAACACCACTGCCCGATTCACCGCTGACCCTCACTGTCCAACCGGGGCCGCCCACCTACGGGCCGGGCCTGACCGAACTCACCGGTTCTGAAGGGACCAAGCCCGTGGACGGCGGGGATTACCACGTGGCCACCGTCCGGGCTGCCGACGAATACGGCAACCCGATCGTCGGAGCGCCGGTGGAATTCCACGTGGGAGCGCCGGGCGCCGCGGCGCCGGGACATAGCTTGACCGGCTTCACCACAGCCGACGGCACCTATACCGCACAGATCACGGCGAGCGGGCCTGACACCGTCACGGTCACGGCCGACCTCAACGGTGTCGCCATGCCTGGCAGCGTGGCCTTGGAGTTCGTGTCCGGTGGCGTCAGTCCGCTGTGGTCGACCATCGAGGTGGTGGACGCCGGCCAGGCGGTGGTGGCCGATGGTGTCGGTTACCACACCCTGCGCGCGGTGTTGCGTGACATCTACAGCCATGGCGTGGAAGGCCAGGAGGGGAGCCTTGATGCCAGCGTCACCCCACCAGGCGGGCTCGGCCGCGGAAGTATCTCACCGTGGAGGAGCGAGGGCGGCGGGGTATACACAGCGCGCGTCACTTCGACTGTGGCGAGCACCGCCTACCTGGAAGTCACGTGGGCGGGCTACGTCATCACACCGACCGGTTCCACCGGCCGGCTTGAGGCGGTCTTCACCCATGGACCGGTGGCGGCCGGCTCCGAGTTCACCGTCAGCCAGGCCGACCAGGTCGTGGCCAACGGCCGCGATACCCACGCCGTGGGCGCCACCCTTTCCGACGGCGAGGGCAACCCCATCACCGACATGACGGGGATCACGATCGTCGGAACGGCCGTGCTCGCTGGGAGCAACGGCGAGGTTCGCGGGACGCTCGGCGATTTCGAGTCCACAGCGTCACCCGGCGTGTACCGTGCCATCCTCACGGCGACCACGGCCGGAACCTATGAGGTGTCGGTGTTCGCCACCCAGGATGGATCGCAGGTCACCCTGTCCGCGGATGGACCCGCCTCGGCCGTGTTCGTCCCCGGGCTCCCCGGGACCCCATCCACGTTCCTGGTGGAGCCCCCAACGGTCAAAGCCGGACACCCGGCAACGGCGACCGCGACCCTGCGTGACGAGACCGGCAATCCCGTCCGCCCCACCGAGGTGCGGTTCTGGACGGTCCCACCGATGACGCTGCCGGCCGATGGCATCGTCACCACCGCCGTGGGCAGCGCCCGTGCCGCGATCGACTTCACGCCCACGCAGGTGGGTCCCGTAGAGATCCACGCCGCGTGGGGCGATCCCGGCCAGGAGTTGCCGGGCTCCCCCTTTGATGTCGTGGTGTCCCCCGGAGATCCGGTCTTTGGCAGCGGCCTGAGTGAACTGACGGGGACGCCGGGGTCTCGCGAAGCGGATGGCGCCGAGCCCCACACCGTGACGCTCACAGCCACCGACGCGCACGGCAACCCGATTCCGGGCCTGCCGGTGGTCTTCACCCTCGGCGGTCAGGCGGCACCCGCGCCGGGAGACAGCCTGAGTGGCATCACCGGCGAGGACGGAACCTACGCCATCGGCGTGGTGACCACCGTCGATGGCAATGTGACGGTCTCCGCCACACTCGATGGAGTCGCGGTGCCCACGACGGCGACGTTGGCTTTCGCCGCTCCGACTCCCAGCGATGATTCCACCTACGAACTGTCCGAAGAGCCCGTCCTCGCCAACGACCAGGATGTCCACTGGATCACCGTCACCCTCGTCTCGGCGTCTGGTACCTCGATCACCGGCGAGGCTGACGCATTGCACGCCACCGCGACGGGCCGCGACTCGTTGGGCAGCGCCTTCGTCGGAGACTTCGAAGAAGACTCCGACGGCGTCTACATCGCGCCGGTGTCCTCCCTGTCGGTGGGCATCAAGGATGTGAGCGTGAACTGGAACGACGCGCTCGCCATCAAGCCAGCCACGCCGGGGGCCACAACCTTGACCTTTATCCCTGGGCCCGTCGACCTGGACACCTCCGGTTTCGATGTCACCCAGACACAAGACGCCACCGCCGATGGCGCCCATCAGCACACCTTGACTGTGTGGCTCTTCGACGAGTGCGGCAATCAGATCGACGGGCGGACGAGCGACCTGACCCCGCGGGCCGTGATCGATGGCACCAACCAGACGGCAACCGTCGCTCCCCTCGCCCCCACCGGCGAGCCGGGCTACTACCAGACGCAGATCACCTCGACCCTGGCCGGCACGTTTACCGTCGCCGTCACCCTGCGCGAAGACGGCGCCGACCTCGACGTGGTTCCCGATGGCAACCGGCTGGCCGTGTTCGTGCCAGGCGATCCGTCGCCGGCACAATCGTCTCTAGAGATCAGCGCGACCCAGTTCGAGGTGGGCGACGAAACGACGGCCACGGTCACGGTGCGCGACGCCTTCGGCAATCCTGTGCTGGACACCGAGGTCTACCTGTGGGTGGACCCGCTGATCACCGATGGCGAGATGTATGTCACGACCGGAGAGCACGGCACCGTGACGCGGACGATGGTTCTCGACGTGAGTGGCACGTACCGTCTGCATGCCCAGATCGGCTCGCCATGGGCCGACATCACGGGCTCGCCGGTCGATGTCGTCATCGGGACGCCAGCGGCTCAGGTCTCGCCGTCGCACAGTCGGCTGTCCGTGCCCACCGCGAGCAGCACGGTCTACGCCAACGGCAGCGACTTCCACCGCGCCCATGTGCGCCTGCACGACGCCGAGGATCGCCCCGTGCCCCGCGCCCTGGCAACCATCACGATCACCGCACCGGACGGCACCACGGAGCAGCTCGCGACACCGCAGTCTGACGCGGACGGCGTCGCATGGCTCGACTTCACGGCGGCCGATCCCGGCGCATATCGGGTGGATGCGACAGTCCGGGTGGCCGGCGTGGACGAACCGCTGGCGCTGAACGGTTCTCCCGTGACGGTCACGTTCGCGCCCACCGTTTCGGATCCGGGGTCAGGGTCTTTCGCCGTCGATGCCGAGGGTGAAGTGATCGCGGATGGGCAGGGCTATCGACGTGTGACAGTCACGCTCACCGACGCCGATGGCGCACCCCTGACCGGACGCGCGACGAGCCTTCATGCCTCGGCGCAGGGCGTGGTAGGCGAGGCGATGGCCACCGTGACCGATTTCCAGGACGGCACCGCGCCCGGCACCTACGTCGCCAACGTCACGTCGACGGTAGCCGGCGCGTTCGCCGTGACCGTCACTCGTGACGGCGGGAGCGGCCCCACCCCCATTCCGGCGGCGGGCAACCGCATCGCGACGTTCGCGGCCGGCCCGCCGAATGCTGCGGCATCGGCGTTGGAGCTCTCCACCTCGCATGTCGAGGTGGACGAGTCGATCACCGCGACCGTGCGCACCCGCGACGCGTTCGGCAACCCGAAGGGCGGCGTCACGGTGACCCTGTGGTTCGAACCCGATCCGGACAACCGCACCGTGACGGTCACCACGGGGGATTCCGGCACAGCGACGCATACCACCTCGGTCTCCGTGCCGGGTACGTACCGCATTCACGCCGCTCTGGGAACCCCGGCTGTCGACATCGGGTCCTCTCCGGTCGAGGTGACCGTGGGTGAACAACCATCCGCAGAGGTCTCGCCCAGCCTGTCGGAACTGACCATCACGACGGCCGATGACCGCATCGTCGCGGACGGCGTCTCCGTGCACCGCGCCCAGGTGCACCTGCGCGATGCGGAAGGCGGGAACGTCAGCGGCGCCATCGCGGGCGTGTCCGTCACCAGACCGGACGGCGAGGTCGACGAGATGACCACACCCGCGACGGGCGCCGATGGCGTGTCGTGGATCGAGTTCACCGGCACCAAGGCCGGTGCCTACGCCGTGGTCGCCGGCGTCTCCGTCAACGGGACCGCGGTGCAGCTGTCCGGATCGCCGGCTATCGCCGTCATGGTACCTGGCCCGGCGAGCGGGTCCGCCAGCTCGATGAACCTGTCGAAGACCACCGTGACTGCGGGCGGGGCCGATGCGGCCATCGTCACCGTGATCGTGTCGGATCAGTTCGGCAACCCGGTGGGTGCCGGCGGTGACCTCGTCACCGTCGAGACCACGTTCGGCGTGGTGGGCGCGGTGAACGATGTGGGCGCCGGCGTCTACTCCACGACTCTGACCGCGTACGGACCCGGCACCGCCGAAGTCAACTTCACCGTCAACGGCGAGCGTGGCCCCAACTCGGCCACGCAGACAGTCGAGTTCACGGGTAGCCCATCCATCACGCCGGCGATTCTGTATGCCACGGCGACGGCCGTGGGCGGGACGGCCGTTCCCGGCGCCACCGTCACGGTGCGTCAGGCGAGTGGCGAGGTGATCTGCGAGACCGTCGCGACTATCGTGGGCACGTTCCTGTGCTCCGGCCTCAACCCGCCGCAGCCGCACGGTGCGGTCATCAGCGTGCGGGCCGGGGGCGGCGGCGTCGAATCGGATGCCGTCACGGCGAGAGTCGACGCGACACCGACCGGCGTGGATGCGACCGACGGGTCGGCACTGTTTGGCGACGCCCCGACGGGTTCGCAGGTCACGGTCAGCGACCCGACGGGAGCTGAGCTGTGCTCGACCACCGCCGTGGCCTCAATGTGGACCTGCCAGCCGGAGCGCGATGTTGCCGATGGCACGACGCTGACGGTGACCGTCAGGGACGCCGCCGGAGAAAACCCCAACTCCGTGACCGTGCGCACCGACAAGTCTCCCGCACCCACCCCCACGGTCACCCCGTCCAACGGTGCAGCCGTGCGCGGGGAAGGCGACGTGGGCGGCATCATCACGGTGACGTTCCCCGGTGGCGCAACGTCGCGGATGCCGGTGTGGCCCGATGGCACATGGGTAGTCATGCCACCCGCCGGTTACACCCCGGCCGATGGCGATGTCCTGACGGTGGTTCAGGCGGTGCAGTTCAACCGCGGCCAGGTCAAGACGTCTGGCGAAGTCACCGTCGTGATAGACCGGGTTGCACCCACCGCCGCAGCGCTCAGCCCCACGGACGGGGCCACGGTGCGGGGACGCGGCGAGGTTGACGCCGAGGTCGCGGTTGCCCGAACAGATGGGTCCGTCGCCGGGTGGGGCAAGGTAGCGGCGGACGAAATGTGGTCCGTCACCCTGGCTCCGGCCGCCGAGGTCGGTGAGATCCTGGCCGTCACCCTCGTGGATCCCGCCGGGAACACCTCAGAGCCGGCCGTGGTGCGGGTGGGATTGATCGCCGCGAGCGCCGATCAGACGTCGGTCCAGGTCGGATCCACCACCCGGTTCACGGTGGTGAACCTGCAGCCCGGCGAGACGGTCAACGCGACCGTCCGGTCCGATCCCATATCGCTGGGGTCCACTTTGGGAGGCCTGGACGGGTCGGCGCAGTTCACGTGGACGGTTCCGTCCACTCTGGCCGCGGGCACCCACACGTTCGAGGCAGTCGGCGATTTCTCCGGCCCGGCCACGGTGACGTTCACCGTCACGGCCGCGTCGGTGACACCACGCGACGATGACGCCGCCGGTACCGGGGGGTCCGGCGGCGGAACCACCCCGACCCCAGGCACGGGGGCCGTCACCACGTCTACTCCCCTGGCGTCGGCAACGCCCTCGGCGTCGGCGAGCCCCACCGCGTCGGTCGGTCCGAACGCGGCGACCCCCGCCCCCAGCACCCACGCGACTTTCGCGGTTCCCGCACCGACGCTGCGCCCGCTGTCCACCACGGGTCCAAACCCGGCCATGCGCATCGCCGCCCAATGGATGCTCGTCGCCGTGGGCCTGGGCGCGGCGGCTCTCCTGTTCGCCGCGGTGCGTCGCCGCAAGCCAAGCCGGTGAGGAGCCGCTGCCACGAGACGGACCAACGCTTGCATTGTGCATGATGTGAATGCACAATGATTGCATGACGACGATGACGGTCAGGAACATCCCACCGGCCGTTCGCAACACTCTGGCGGCGAACGCGGCACGCGCCGGGCAGTCGATGCAGGCGTACGTCTTGGCGGTGCTGACTGAGGAGGCCTCCCGCCGCCCACATGCCGACGTCATCGCCGAAATCCGTGCCCGCGCTCGGACCATGCCTCCACTGGACGGTCCTGCGGTTGCTGCCGACCTTCGCGCCGACAGACGGTGAGGTGCGGAGATGGGCTGTGCCGTCCTGGACGCCTCGGCAGCGGTCTGGCTATTGCTGGATCCAGGCCACCGCGGCGAAGAGGTCGCGGCAACTCTCGCCAACCACACCCTTGCGGCCCCAGCGCTGCTGCCGTGTGAGGTGGCCAACGTCATCCGCCGCCGCTGCCTCGCGGGCCTCATCGCCGAGGGGCAGGGGCGCCTCGCCGTGGCCGGACTGATGGAACTCGCGGTGGACCTGTGGCCATGGGAGGCCGTCGCGGAACAGGTCTGGCACATGCGCGAATCGATCACCGCCTATGACGCTTCCTATGTCGCCTTGGCGAGGCTGGTGGACGCGCCGCTGGTGACCGCGGACACGGCACTAGCGCAGGTGGCCGGCCGCTGGTGCACCGTCACGGCCGTGTAGCTCGCGGGGTGTTCTGGCGGAGCAGGTCCGACGCCGCTCGCAGTCGCCGGCATGCATCGCCGCTAGCCGAGCCGGTGTGAAGCCAGTCACGCTCGACATCGTTGTGTCCTCCGCGACGCCCGTCACGGCCTGGCACGCCTATATCGCCCTCGCGGCCGGCGAGAGGTCCGACGCCAAGTCTGTCCTGATGCTCACGGCGGAACACGATGGGCCGCTGGTGGGCGGTCTGAACCGATTCACGGTGGGCGACACGGGCCACCCGTCCGTGTTCGGATTCGCCGGACGCCACCGGGTCACGGTCCATGTCGCGAACGAGGGCGGGGAGAAAGTCCAGGCAGAGACCGCCATCCGCGTGCGCGGCAAGGCCAGCCTCTCGGTCGATGGCGTCAGCGGCCCACTCGGAGCAACGGGGAAGATCACCACGGGCCGCAGGGCCCTGGTATGGGGATCGGCATCTCAGGAGATGCTGGGCCGCAAGGTCACGGTCGAATTCAAGGCCGCAGGAACCACCAGGTACGCGGTCCTGGGGACCACGCGGGTCCGCAAGGCCAACGGGTACTGGGCCCTGCGGTCAGCCAAAGTGGGACCCGGCACCATCCGGGTGACCGCCGATACCCCCTATATCGTCCACACCACGGCGAGCCTTCGCGTGAAACCCTCCGACTTCACGGCCAAGGCTCCCGACCTCGCCGCGCGCCGGTACGTTGAGGGTTAGCACCCGGAATCCCACGCGTCCACCGCCGCGCGAAGGCGCCGGCATCGGTCCTCGAAGTCCGCCGGCTCCGGCAGGAGGGACAGCGCGAGCGCACCGGCATCGGCAATGTCGTAGAACCAGCCCGGGTGCACGGCGAGATGGGCGTCGTTCATGAGGTGGATCACCAGTTCGCCATCGGGCACGTATCGCGGCACATCGACGATGGCGGTCCACCCCCCATCGCACCGCCTCACCCGGTACGATGCGTCGCCCAGGACCCGGCGCACGGTGGCGAGATTGCCCGCCAACCGCTCACGGGTCACGCGCGCGACGTCATCGGACAATTCCAAGAGTTCGGGCAGCGCCAGGGCGACGGGGGTGGCGACGGACAGGTAGGTGTCGGCGATCTGATCGAGAGCGGCACGGATCGGTCCCAGCGAGGCGGGCGGCCCGGACAGGCGCAGCCACGCGAGCTTGAGTTGGGGGGCGCACAGCGCCTTGGACAGCCCGCCCAAGGTGACGGTGACCACGCGATCCTCCCCCGCCAGAGTGGTCGGCTCCCCATCCAGGGCGAAGGGGCCGAACACCTCGTCGCTGATCAGCACGGCCCCTGCGCGTTGGCATGCCGCCACGACGGCGTCCGCCGTGGCGGCATCGGTGTACACGCCAGCGGGGTTCTCGGGGTTGACCAGCACAAACGCTCGCAGATCCTCCCGTGCGCCGAGCTCCGCGATCATCCCGGTGTCTGCCCACCAGCCATAGGGGTGCAGGTAGTGCCACGGGTAGGCGATGGTACGCACGCACGCGAGGGCGGCGAGCGGTTCGATCAACGGATAGCCGGGCGCGGGGATCGCGATCGCATCCCCGGGGTCTGTCAGATCGGCAAACACCCACGAATAGGCCTCCGACGTGCTCGCAGTCAGCCAATAATCCGCCGGCGATCCCCCGAAGTGTGCGGCCAGGGCCTCCCGCGCCGCCGTCGGCCCGCGCGGATCGGGGGCATAGAGCGAGGATCGCGAGACTGCGCGAGCGACCGCGTCGAGCCCGCGGTGGTCGCCGA
>JAISBQ010000118.1 GCA_031266115.1 Bifidobacteriaceae bacterium | reverse complement strand
GCGTTCTGCGGCGTTTGGCCCTGACGCCGGCCGTCGCGGTGCTTGATGGCCCGCGCCACGCACCAAAGTTGAGTCTACTATGCTCAACTTCTGGCCGTCATCGTCCATTCCCGCGCATTCGGCACCTCCCTGGTGCCCACGCTAGGGGTCCACCGCGCGACGACGGCGGGCCGACGGGAGACCTTTCAGCCGCCGGAACGGTCCAGACATGGCGCCGCCACACAATCCAAGGGATAATGCGACGCCGAGGCGGTGCCCATTGGTGCCACCCGTAACAAGAAAGGCACCTCGCATGGCACAGACCCGCCACAACCTCTGGCGCCGCCCGGCGGCGGCCGTGGCCCTCGCAGGGCTCCTCTTCGGTCTCACCGGCTGCATGCGCATGACCTACGACTTGACCATCAACTCCGACGACACCATCAGCGGCGAAGCGGTGGTTGCCTATTCCGATGCCCTGCTGGAGATGGCGGGAACCACATTTGACGAGGCGATGGAGCAGACCAACCCCGGAGACATGCTCGGCAACGACTACGGCGGCCGGGCAACCACCGAGGACTACGCGGCGGACGGCTACACGGGAAAGAAGATCACCATCTCGGGCCTCAACCTCGACGAATTCGGGCTTGACGATCAGCAAACCGGGATGTCCCTCAACATCGCCAAGGAAGGCTCTGGCTACCAAGTGACCGGCGGCATGGATCTGTCGGCTGAAGGCCTTGACGCCAGCGCGACGAGCGAATACGGCGAACTCGACCTGAGAATCTCCCTCACATTCCCTGGCAATGTCACCCAGTCCAACGGCGAGGTGGACGGCCGCACCGTCACCTGGCGGATCGTTCCCGGCGAGACCAACGCCTTCGAGGCCACCGCCAATGGAGCCAGCGGTCCGGCCATGCTGCTCATCATCGCCCTGGTGGTTGCGGGTGTCATCGTCATCGGCGCCGTGGTTGCCGTGATCCTTGTGCGTGGGGCCCGCAAGAAGAAGGCCGCAGCAGCGAAGGCCGCCGCCGAGGCAGACGGCGAAGGCGGGGGTAGTGGTGAGGTCGGCGATGACGGTGAGGTCGGCGATGGCCTCGGCTTGGGTCTGGGTTTGGCGCCGGGTCTGGCGCCGCTGGGCGAGGGGGGCGCGGCCCCGCTCGGCGGCGATGCTCCAGGCGCCAGTGCGCCAACCACAAGCGAGGCACTGCCCACGACCCTCTCGGGCCCACCACCCAGCACACCCGGTGTGCCTCCGGCCCCAAGTGCGTCTCCGTCTGGACTGGGAACACCAACCGTGTCGAGCCCGCCCACGTTCGGTCGGCCCCCGACGCCAGGGACCCTTGGCGCCGGCACGCCCATAAACCCGGGCAGCCCGGGCGCGGCGGGCGCTCCGGGTTCGGCAGGCACTTCGAGATCCTTCGCGCCGGGCGGCTCCTACTTCGGCACCGCCAGCGGACCGAGGGCATCGGGCGTGTCCGGCACCCCCAGCCCTTCCCCGTCGTCGACACCAATCGTGCCGCCCACGCCTTCGGGTCTGCCGACACCAGTCAGCCCGCCGGCGTCCGCCGGCCCGGCCACACCGCCTGATCCCGGCACCGCGACGACACCAGGTACGTCACCGACTCCGGGTCAACCCGCGCCCTCACCGGACGACAACGCCTAGCCAAACAAGGCCTAGTCACAGGGGCCCGTCCGCCACCTGGCGGATGGGCCCCTGTGTTTGTCCTGGCCCCACAGCGCGGCACCCCGCCGAGACGCACCCCCACCCGTCCTCACCATCGTCGAGCTGCTGGGGCGCCGGGGTGGGCCCCATCGTTCCCACGGAGAATGGCATTCTCACAGCAGGCGTGGTGGGGCCGGGGGTTAGGTCGCGAGGCGTCGGGTGGTTTCCCGGTGGGCGGCGAGGAGGATCTGGGTGTAGACCTCGGGACGGTCCATGGGCACCAGGTGTCCCGCCCCACGCACGATCACGGTCCTCACATCCCGCAGACGGCGCATCATCCGCTGTTCCCCGACCCGGAAGTGGTCCCACTTACCGTTCACGAGCCAGATCGGTGTGTCGATGGCGGCGAGGGACGTCATCGGACGCAGGGTGCAGGCCGCAGCGATCGCGGCGGGCATCGCCTCATAGGCCAAGCCGCCAGCGGCGACATCCGCGCGAGGTCCGGGACGCAAGAGGAGACGTTGGGCGAGGTGGTCGGCGCGTGCTCCTTGCCCCGGCATGCGGGCAACCAGCGCGCTGGCCCACCGGAACGCCCACGCGAACGGGCCGGCCGGTGTGGTCGAACACCCCGACAGGATCAACAGCCCGACCCGTTCGGGATATCGCGAGGTGTATTCGCCGGCCATATAGCCGCCCAGGGAGTGCCCCACCATCATCACCGGCGCACCCATCTGGTCCACGGCAGCATCGATCGCCGCGCACGCCGCCTCCACGGTGAAACGCTCGCCGCGACGCGTACCGTGACCCGGCAGATCCAGGGCAACCGCATGCACACCAGCACCACCAAGCGCCGCCACATGCCCGCGCCACATCGTCCCCGACGTCCGAACCCCATGCACCAACACCACACCTGGTCCGCCCATGCCCCCATTGTCCCCGCCCAAGGCCGCATCCCGGCCCGCGAGCCGCCGCCCCAGCCGGAGCCGTCCGCGCCGCGACCCAACCGCCGCCGGATCGGCCCCACCCGCGCCGCCGCCCCAGCCGGCGCGTCCGCGCCGGTAGAATCGCGCACCATGGCTTCTCGACCGCGATCCGCCGATCCGTCATCCGCCCCGGCCCCCACGCGGGCCGAGAAACGGGCAGCCAAGCGGGCGGCCCGTGCGGACAAGCCGCGCTGGTACAAGCAGCTGTGGCAGGTCTACCGGATGACGCGGGAGTCCGACCCGCACATCTGGGTGTGGCTGAGCCTGGTCTTTCTTGGCGTAGTCGCCGTGGCCGTGGCGCTCGGGCTGTTCGCGTGGAAGGGTCACGCCGTCTATCTCGGGGTGCTGGGCGTCCCGTTGGGCCTGCTCGGCGCCATGTACCTCCTCATGAACCGCGCTGAGCGTGCCGCCTATGCGCGGATCGAGGGCAAGGAGGGAGCGTCATCGGCGGCTATTGGGCAGGTCAAGCGCGGATGGGTGTTCGCGGAGGATCCGGTCGCCATCGATCCGCGCAGCCACGCGATGGTCTTTCGGGGCGTGGGCCGGGCTGGTGTGGTGCTCGTCGCTGAGGGCGAGCCGGCCGGACGGCTGGCCAAACTGGTCGACGGCGAGAAGCGGAAGGTCAACCGTGTGGCGCCGGAGATTCCCGTGATTGTTCTGACAGCCGGCACCGGCCCCGATCAGGTGCCGCTGCGAAAGCTCGCGCGAACCATTCAGCGCCAGCGTCCGGCCCTGTCCAAGGCCGAGGTCGCGGTGGTTCAAAGCCGACTCAAGGCGATCGGCGGCCTCAAACCCCCGATCCCCCAGGGCATCGACCCATTCCGTGTGCGCCCCGACCGCAAGGCCATGCGCGGACGATGACGCCACTCACCCGGCCGCGGCGTGTAACGTGCCGGTAATGGTTGCGACACGGACGCGACACTGCCCGCCTCTACCCTGGCCATCTCACCCACTGCCACCACGTCAAGGAGAAACAATGTTCAAAGATCCGGCTGAAGCTCTGGCGTTTGCCAAGGAGCAGAAGGTCGAGTTTGTCGATGTGAGATTCTGTGACCTGCCGGGAATTATGCAGCATTTCACCATTCCGGTGGCTGCGTTCACCGAAGACGCTTTCACCGACGGTTTGATGTTCGACGGTTCATCCATCCGGGGTTTTCAGGCCATCCATGAATCGGACATGAAGCTGATGCCCGATGTCACGACGGCCTTCATCGATCCGTTCCGCGCCCGCAAGACTCTGGTGCTGAATTTCTCCATTGTCGATCCGTTCACCGGCGAGCCCTACTCTCGCGATCCACGCAACGTCGCCGCCAAGGCGCAAGCCTACCTGACCAGCACCGGGATCGCTGACACGGCCTATTTTGCCCCTGAGGCCGAGTTCTACATCTTCGATTCCGTGCGGTACGACACCAACGCCCACGAGTCCTACTACTTCATCGATTCTGGTGAAGCGGTATGGAATACTGGCCGGGAGGAAGAGGGCGGGAATCTCGGGTATAAGACCCGTTTCAAGGGCGGGTATTTCCCCGTCGCTCCGTCGGACCAG
>JAISBQ010000154.1 GCA_031266115.1 Bifidobacteriaceae bacterium | reverse complement strand
GAGAATCCCCTGGAGCGGGCCGCCCTGGACTACCTCGCCGCGCTGGACGATTCGACCCGCCTCACCCAAGGTCTCCTCGACGCGATGGAGCGTTACCAAGGCGCCCAATTGGCCGATGACGCCCCTGCCGCCCTCATGCAGGCCCAGACCGCATCGGCCTCGTCCACGCAGCTCCGCGCCGCGCTGACGAGGGAAAATACGTCCGCTGATGCCCTGGTTGCCGCCCTGAGCGCCACCGGCTTCAACCAGTCCACCACCGTGACCGCCCTGCGCAACTGGCAGCAGCGCGTCGTCGCCTCGGGACTGAGCGCGGCGGATCGAGCCGGCCTGGCAAACCTCGGCATGAACACCCCCGAGGATCAGGAGCGTGTGCGCCAGTTCATCCTCGGCTTGGACACCGGTGAGCCCTTCAGTTCGCTGTCTGCGATGGCCTCCCAGACGCGGACCCGCAACACCGCGATGGCCACGCCGTTGACCACCTTCGCGACGGCCTTCGACTCCCTGGCCGCCACCATTTCGGGCCTCGTGGACGATGCCGGCGCTCACCCCTACCCGTCCGTCACCGTCGCCCCTCCGGGGGCCACCACGGTGGGAGTTCCCGTGGTTCTCACCGCCACGCCCTTCGGCGCCACGTCGCTGACCTGGGATGTCGACGGTGATGGCGACTTCGACGACGCCACAGGCCCCACGGTCACCTTCACTCCGACCCGCCCCGGCCCCCAGCGCATAGGAGTCCAAGCCACCGACGATGACGGCCGGGCCGCCATCGTCTACGTCGCCCTGGACCCGCGGATCGTCGGCACCGTTCCCACCGTCATCGCGACCCCGGCAAGCACCACGATCCACGGCCTGGTCGTCGGCACCGAGCGCGATCTGACGGCGACGTTTGCCGACGCGGACGGCGACCCCTTGACGGTGACCTGGTCCGATGCCGGCACACCGGCCACTCCCACCGGCGACACCCTGACCGTCGCCGCCGATGCGACCCGCCGCGTGCGGGGCGTTAGCGCCCGGGCCGTAGATCCGGCAGGCAACACGGCGACGGCCCGCTGGTCGATCCTCACGGTCGATCCGGACGACGACGGCGATGGCTGGACCAACCCCGTCGATTGCGCCCCGGACAACCCGGCCATCAACCCCGGCCAGGCCGAGATCCCCGGCAACGGTCTCGACGATGACTGCGATGCCACCACCCCGGACACGGGACCGCCGCTGGCGAGCTTTACCGCCAACCCGCCGGCCGGCATCGTCGGGGAGCCCGTGACGTTCACCTCCACGTCAATCACCCCGAATGGGCGCGTCACCGCCTACTGGTGGGACCTGACCGGGGACGACGTCCGGGATTCGACGGCCGCCGCCCCCACTCACACGTATACGACGCCGGCGCTGGTCCCGGTCACCCTCACGGTCACCGACAACGCCGGCGCCACGGGGTCCACCACGAGGCCCGTCCGCATCACCGACCGCCCGGTCGCGGCGATCGGGGCGTCCCCTGGCGCCTCGGTCCCAGCGGGGACCGTGGTCACTGTGAGCGACCTATCCACCGACGATGACGGCGGCGTGGTCTCGCGTGAATGGGACCTCGACTACAACGGCCTGCTGTTCCGCCCCGAGACTTCCGTGGCGAACCCGCAGGTGGAACTCGGCCGCGCGGCGACGGTGGCTCTGCGGGTGACCGACGCCTACGGAGTGGTCTCCGAGATCGCCACGCTGCGGCTGACCATCCCCGGCCCGCCCGTGGCGGAGTTCACCACGACGTCGGTGGTGGGGGATCTCAACATCGCGCGGCCCGCCTACGGTGCCTCAATCGCGGCGTACTCCTCGCAATACAACGCGAGCTACCCGGTGGGAGCCATCCTCGACCCCGGGTCAAGCGGCTATTGGGCCACGGCGACGGGGCAGAACACCGACCAGTGGGTGATCGTGGACCTCGGCGCGAGCGCCGAAGTGTCAGGAATCGCACTGCAGTCCCGGGTCGCGAACTTCCGGCCGAAGGACATCCGTCTGTCCGTCGGGAGCGATCCCGACGATCCGGCGTCCTTCACCCCGTGGGTCGAGGAGCAGTTGCCCAACACGGCCGATACGTTCACGTTCCGGGCCATCGACCGCGGCCCGGTGGGTCGCTACGTACGGGTGGACCTGGCGAACAACTGGGGTGGGTACAACATCAACCTGTCTTCCGTGCAGGTCTACACCCCCCAGGTGGGTCTGCAGACTGTGCGCTTCATCGACCGTTCGGTGGATCCGGAGGACGATGGCGGCATCGTCGGTTGGTACTGGAGCTTCGGCGATGGAAGCACCTCCACTGAGCAGAACCCGCTGCACACCTACACACGGGCGGGGGTGTACACGGTGACGTTGAGCGTGGAGGATGCCGAAGGGCTGACCGCGACCACCGCGTGGGCGTACACGGTGCGGATGCCGCTGGATGTGACGTTCACCATGGACCCGGCGGTGGTGGCGCTGGGGCAGGAGGTGACGTTCACCGACACCACGGCGGCGATCCCGGGGGACGGGAGCGTGACCAGGCAGTGGGACCTCGACGGCAACGGCACCACCGACGCGACCACCAATCCGGCCCGGCGGACCTACACCGAGCCGGCGTTGGTGCCGATCGCATTGACCCACCGCACGGGCGCGGGGCGGTTGGGGTACGCGACCGGATCGTTGCGGGTGAGCGACCGGCCGGTCGCGGAGTTCAGTATGTCCGCGACCCAGGTGGAGGTGGGCGGGCAGGTGGCGTTGACGGATGCCTCCACCGACGATGACGGCGGCGTGGCCGCGTGGGAATGGGACTTCGACTACGACGGGGTGGAGTTCAGGGTCGATTCGGCCGAGCAGAACGCGGTGGCGACCGTGACGCACCCGGTCACGGTGGCGCTGAGGGTGCGGGACGTGTACGGGCTGGTGTCGGCGCCGGCCACGCGGCAGATCGCTGTGCCGGGGCCGCCGGTCGCGATGTTCCGCAGCGAGGGGGCCGGCGGGTTGGTCGATGTCGCGCTGGCGGCTCACGGGGCGAGCCTGGTTGAGGCATCGGCGGGAGGGTTGTACGCCTCGACCGCGGCGAACCTCCTCAGGTGGCCACACTCGGGGTGGGCACCGAACGGTGGCGTGACGGAAAAGTGGGCCGTCTACGACTTGGGTCAGGTACTCCCCATCACCGCTGTGGCCATGGCCGGTTACGTGAGCGGGAACGGGGCGAGGAATGTTCGTGTTTCGCTGGGGACCGACCTCCAGGACCTGAACTCCTTTGTTCCCCTGGTCGTCGACGAGCTTCCCAACAGCACGGCGACCGTCACGTGGGACGCCACGTGGGCGCCCGTCACCGGCCGGTATCTGCGTCTCGACATCCTCGACAAC
>JAISBQ010000299.1 GCA_031266115.1 Bifidobacteriaceae bacterium | reverse complement strand
CGGTGGTCTGCCCGCCGGCGGGCACAGCCCCGGGGTCATTCCCGGATTGTCCCTCACCTGCGATCGGCCACTCGCCGACGCCCCGCACTCGGCGTTCGCCATCGTAGCCACTCGCTGCCGCACGCGCGACGGTCCGAGCGGTCCGTGTTGCCCGTAGGGGTTGTCAGAGCGACACCGTCAGTTGATGCCCTCGGCGGGGGTCGCCCTCTCGGACGGGGCCCCGCGAGAACAAAGCGCCGAGCTATCGGCGTGGAACTGGGGCAAGACACGCGCCGACGCGGCCGATTGACGCCGCCCAGCGCTCAACGCCAGCTCGCTCCCGCCTGTCACCACCGGACTGGCGCAGCGCGCGCATGAGCAGGCGCTCGGCCCGGTTGAGGCGGGCAAAGTCCAGACGGCCAGCGAAGTGCGCCACACCTGCGGGCACCAAGTCGGGAGCGTCGCGCGGCAGGTCATTGACCCCTGAGACGCCCATCGAGCAGGTGAACAGCCATAGCTCTCGGCCCGCGAGCAGGTCCTGCCGAGCAGCCAGGAAGTGGCGCGCCTCCGCCAGAAAATGCTGGGCGTAGACAGGCACGCCAACGATGACGGAACTCGCCTCCCCCAGACCAGTGCTGGGATCTTCGGTTGAGTCGGTGAAGTAGACCGATTGGTCCTGTTCGCGGGTCAGGGCAGCGGCGATCCACGCTCCAACGTCGTCGGTTGAGCCGTACCGAGAGAAGGTCACGACCCGGGTGAGGGGGCCGGTCATTGCTCGTCGCTCCGTGGTGAAACCTCGCGGGTGGCGACGCGCCTCGCATAGGTGGCAGTGACCAGGCACATGATGCCGCACGCAACCACCCAGGCGCCTCGCCACTCACCGCGAACCACCAAGACAGCTCCTGCAATCGCTGCCAGCCACGCAGCGGGAACGGCGACGGCGTCGAGTACACGGCGGGCAACCCACGCGACCGTGCTGAGGTGGGCAGCGCTGACGGCTACCACCGCGACCGGCCACCACTCATAGTGACCGACGGCGAACACGAGGAGTCCGCCGCCCACCAGCGTGATTCCCTGTGCCGCCGAGGTTCCGGTAATCGCCCGGCGCCTGGCGGCCGTCATCGTCCGCCGCTTGGGGAGTGTCCCCGGCAGGCCAGACGCGCGTGCCCGCCAGCATCCAACCAGCAGCAGTGCGGGCAACAGGCCGATCCCTACGGCCGGCGCGGCCGCAGCCGCAAACGCTGCGTACAGCAGGCTGGCGGCGCGCAGCACCGCCACCGGGCCGAAGCGCCGTCCCACCGCGGCCGGCGGCGGCGCGCGGTAGACGTTTGGCTGGACTTCTAACACCGATCCAATTCCTTTCCCTCTAGGGACGCGAGCGCCCTGGTGTCAACGCCGGTTTCGATGCCCATCAACTGAACGGGTGAGGTTCGGCCAGATCGGCACTCGGAGGTGCGCTCCCGAACGCTGCCGCCAACGCGCCGGTGCGGTTCATCTGCAATGCGCGTTGGCGATTCCAGCCGAAATCGATGGGGACAAGTCCCGGCACGAGAGTTCCAACCACGCTGACGCCGATGGCGTCTGCGGTCGCCGAAGCGCACACTGTGGCGAGCGGCTCCAGACCCTTCGCCGCGAGTGCGCTTACGATTCCTCCCAAGGGACCGTCACCGGCATCGTCCATCTGCCAAGGCCGAATCTCCCCCAGTGGCACGGAATGCTCCGGACCCTTGTCCTTAAATCGATCCAGGCCTTTCAGCCCAGTGGGCTTGAACGCGAGTGAGGCGTGGTCGTGGATGGACCTCACGGCCGCGAAGTCTGTGGCTGGAAGGACACCGGCTCTGCGAAGGCGCCGCGCGTGGCGCTCCCTCTCCGGCAGGTAGGTCCAGGCCTCCTTGACCGCGCCAACTACAGCCCGCTCGGGATCAGGGTGCGCGGCCGAGCCAAAGACGAACGCGTCGGCCACCTCCGCCGCGGCCACAATCACCGGTATGCCCAAATCGGACGGGACGCAAGAGAGGTGGAAGCGGCATCCCAGCAGGCCGGCTCGGGTGAGGACATCGTGGATTCCCTCAACCGTGGCCGCATCGACGGTCTTAGGAGTGATCCCGGCGTACCAACCCGAAACGACGGCGTCTCGCTCCACCAATTCCAGGAGTCCAAAGAACGCGGCCTCCTGCGGGGTCGATCCCACAGCCCACCCTGACGACGTGCCCAAGGCCCAGCGTCGCCTCACCTCGCGGCCGTAATGGGCAAGTTCCAACGGGACATACACCCGTTCACCCGTGACCAAGGATCGGGTAGTGATCCACTCGTGGGGCTCCCACGAACTGAACTCCTCAACCTCCACGCCGTAGGCCGAAGGCGGAAAACGGCCGAAGGCATCGGGGCCGTAGTAGCGCGCGTCTAGTTCGGCCGCCGGGCATGTGACGACGTGGGAACCGCCACCGAGGGCTCCGACGGTACGCTCAACACCCTCAAGCAGGCAGGCGCGAAGCGACCGATCAAAGGAGTCTTCGTGTCCCGACCAGCTCAACTCGATGGGCGCCCCGCCAAGGTCTATCCACAGCCGGTCGCTCACCGGTGACGCGGTGGTCCAATCCAGACCCCAGCCTCCTGGATGGCCGAGATAGCCGAGGCCATGGCCGGCCAGCATGTCAGGCGGCAGCGGTAGGGAATCCAGGCCCTGGCGTCGCCACGAGTTCGCGCCTTGCGCGCCGACGGTGATCGTCGGGGTCGCGTGCCCCTGTCGGGAGGCCGTCCTCACCACATGGCGCCGGACCGTTGCGGCCCGCACGTCTATCTCCAGCACCGGCCACCCGAGCCGAATGCCGCCCGCCGGTCGGCTTGCCGGCATCATGCGCGCAAACTCACGCGCGGCCTCAACAACTCCGAAGGATTGGGCGAACCCTCCCAAGCCGTTGCGCACGTCTCGACCAGTGACCTCGCGTCCCGAGCCGAATACAAGGCGCTCAGCCACATCAGAACAGCGCAATTGCAGGGCCTCAGCGAATCCTGCCTGGTCCATCGCAGGTTCAGGGAAGACGAGGACCGTGTCGAATCCCTTCTTCCAGGTCCACGGGGCGGATTCGCCGTCGGCAGTCATACCCATCTCACCAGTTTCGCTGCGCTGGCAAAGAACACTGCGCCTGATGCCGCGAGGACCACCACGCTCAGAATGACGGTGGATCCTGGCGCCACTCCGGTCAATCCGCCACCGATGGCGTCAACCATGTAACGCATGGGCATGGCGCGGCCTATGGCGATAGCCCAATCCGGCAGCATCTCGATCGGCAGCATGGCTCCCGAGACGTACGCCATTGGTAGCACCACCGCGTTGATGGCGCCAGACGCGGCCGCCACGGAATTGGTAAACGTTCCCACCAGCATGCCGAGGCTGAAGAAGGTCCAAATGCCGAGCACCACGATGGGAAGCGCCGCCAGCGCGTGCGGCGACAAGATCATGTTCAGGCCCGGCATGACGGCCAGCAGTACCAGCAAGATCGCCTGGGTGATGCCTAGGCCGAGCCCAACCGCGAGGTTTGCGCCAAGTATGGAATTGGTGCGAATCGGTGCCGCGTATAGGACACGGCTCATTCCAGATACCCGCCATTCCACAATCGACTGAGCCGCCGTGAACATTCCCACGTAGGCGATTCCGAAGGCAACCACATTCGGTCCAACGCCTTGCATCGCAAGCGTGCCGTCGGCGTTCGGCACCTGACCAAACGCCCGTGCGAACACGACGAGCAGAAGTAGAGGGAAGAGGAAGGTGAAGAACACCGTGGCGGGATCGCGAAGACTCGAACGAGCCTGCGCCTGAATGAGAGAGATGGTTCTAGTCACGGGGATACTCGCTTCCAGTGAGCTGAAGAAAGAAGTCTTCGAGGGTCGCGACCTCGACCTTGACATTCGCGACGTCGATGCCGGCGCGCACCAGCCCCTCCAGCGCCAGGCCGGGCGAGGCGACCTGGACCACCAGCCCTTCCGCGCCGATGTTCACGCCGAGCACGCCCGGTAGCCTGCGCATCGACTCGATTGGGCCTGCAGCCGACGGCAGCACCAGGCGGGAGGGAAGGCAGGACGCAGCCAGGAGACGCTCGGGCGTGTCATCCGCCACAATCCGGCCCCGGTCAAGGATCGCCACCTTGTCACACAGACGCTCGGCCTCGTGAAGCAGATGGGTTGTGTAGAGCACCGTGGTCTGGGAACCACGCAGTCCGTGCAGAATCCGGACCAGCTCCGCTCGGGCCTCAGCGTCCATGGCGGCCGTGGGCTCGTCCAGGAACAGCACCTGCGGCCGATGCAATAGCGCCGACGCGACCGCCAGCTTCTGCCGCTCTCCACCGGAAAGCTTGTCCACCCTGGTTCCAGCGCAATGGACCAGGCCAAACGTCTCAAGCAGCTCGGCTACCCGGGGGCGTTCGACACCGTAGATGTCGGCCAGGGTCGTCAGGTGCTCCCGTGCCTTCGAGCGCGTGAAGAAGGCCGTGTTCTGGAGCTGTATGCCGATCCGGCGTAGCACGTCCGGCGAACGCTTGCCGGGCGCGGCTCCGAGCACGAACACCGCGCCGGAATCGGGTGCCCGTAGACCCTCCGCGATCTCCATGATGGTTGTCTTCCCGGCACCATTGGGGCCGATCAGACCGTAAAACTGTCCCGGCTCCACTGTCAGGTCCACGCCAGCCAACGCCGTCTTGGGACCGTAGGACTTGCGCAGCCCCCTGATGGCGATTGCCGGCGACGGCCGGGGCTCGCGGCCCCTGGAGCCGCGGGCTCGCGATTCTTCGTGCGCGGACGCGTCCATGGGGGGTGCGTCCCACTTGCAACTGGTCACTGTCATTCTCCTTGCCGATTGGCGCTGTCATTGAGCCCACCGGTGGGTGGCGGGGGCGGCCCCTCGTTGCCGGACCGCCCCCGGCGCCCACCGGCCCCACGTACTGCTCGGGTCGGTTCCGGGCGCCGGCCGGCGCCCGTCCGCCTGCCTTGCGTCAGAGGGCGGCGCAGGAGGAGGTCGAGCTGCAGGACGAACAGGTCGATGTCGTCGAGCTGCAGGACGAGGTGGAGGCGAAGGCCGCGTCGGAGTAATCGACGTAGTCCTTGACCTCGAGGGTCTCGGCGTTCAGGGCGTCGAGCTCAGCGGCCAGGCCAGCGATATCGGCGTTGGACATGTTTTTCTCCTTTGGTGAGGTGGGTCAGGCGACCCGATGTGTCTTGAAGAGACCGGTCGGTCCCTCCTTTTTCGGAATTGTCCGAAAACCTTGGTGTCCCGGTGGCGATGAGAGTCATGCGACACCGCCTGCGACCAGGACTATTAGCCAGACAACTAGGCACGCGGTCAGAAGAAGCGTGCCGATGATCGAGGCCGGCAGATACGCGCTGATCGCCAGCCGTGAGCGGACAGGCAGAGCCAGTGGCGGCCGGACACGGCCTAGCACCCGAGCGATGCCCAGGCCCGGAAGGTTACGGACAGCTGCCCACGCCTCCCAGAGGCGGGTGCCGTCCGAATAGCGCATGGGAACCAGGTTCAGGAAGGCCATCGCCACTTCGAGACTGATGGACATCGCGGCCCAATCGGCAGCCAGACTCCCGGGTGTCGAGTTCGCCAGCACCGCAAGAGGAACGGCGCACGACATGATTGATGTCAGCGGGCCTACCAGGACCACCGCCAGCCGGTGCCGGGTAGACCTCAGAAGCCAGAAACCGTCCAGCGTGGTGTTCGGCAGCGCGCGCCGGCCAATCTTGGCCACCGATAGGACCGGCTTTCGGTCACTCACCGAGGCGAACGCAAGCCCGTGCGCCAGTTCGTGACCGAAGATGACGGCAAGCTGCCACATGAGGGTCAAGACCAGAGCAATCACGCCATCGGCCATACGGCCGCCCCTGATGCCTGCGACCGCCGTCATGAAGGCTCCCGCGCTGACCACGAACCACGCGGCCGTCGCGGCCGCTCCGAGCGCAACGGCGCCAGTGATAAGGCGAAGGCGAAGGTGTGGTCCTAGGCGCCAGACGGCACCGGCGATTCGACTCAGCAGACCCTCGCCGGCCGGCTCCCCGCCGTCGCCTGCTCGCGTGTCCTGCTCGGTGGGTTCCTTGGTGGAAGACGGTGCGTATGGGTTGACTACTAGGCCGGCAGCCACAAGCTTGCCCACGACCTCGCCCACAACACGGGTCTCGACGCCGCGCC
>JAISBQ010000269.1 GCA_031266115.1 Bifidobacteriaceae bacterium | reverse complement strand
CGTCATGAATGCCGATGGTGCTGGTCGCCATGGCTAGGCGATCCACCAGGAGGTGGTGCGCGTCAACGGTCACGGCGGTCCTCATGGGTTACGAGGGCCGGCGCCCCGAACGGACTGCGACTGAGTGCGGCAAGGCCCTTGTCGACCGCGTAGAGAACGTAGCCCGTTCCGAGGAAGCCGACCACGATGAACCCCATCCACAGCGCGACTTGTCCGAGTCCGTAGGTTTCGTAGTCGAGGAAGAAGTAGGGGAAGTGTTGGGGTTCACCCGGTCCAAACTGGTACACCCCGCCTAGCGCCCGGTAGGCGGCGGTAAAGGCGAGGTAGTAGAGGGGGAACAGTGCCCAGACCAACGGATGCCATGGGCGCACAGAGCCTCGCCTCCCGAACACCACCCAGTCAGCGAGCACTCCGAGCGGAACCACCACGTGGAGCAACTCGCTGGCCACTCCCGCGAGGGACACCGGATGGCCGCCGCCCATCGGTCCCCGCAAGGCGATGTTGAACACGGCGAATGTCAGCAAGACCGATGTCAGAGCCATGCCCGCGAAAGCCTGATAGCCGGGTCCGCCGGGATCGGTGCCCCGCAGATCGCGCGCCAGGGTGACGGCGGCCATGACCATCGCGAGTGCATTGCTTTGGATCGTGAAGGCCGTCAGGGCTGTGCCCGCACCGAGCACGGCGGCCTCGACGACGATCCCGAATCCGGCCGCGATGACGATGAACGCGTTCAACGCCAGCCGTATGGTCCTGCTGGTGCGATTGGTGTGGTTCATGACCGGCTTCTCCTGGTTGACCCCTTGTTCAGCTTCCCATTGTCCACCAGGCGACACTCGCCCTGTGGGCGCGGGCGCCTGCGCGGTGGCGGCGCGGGAGTCTCGACGAGCCTGAGGCCCTGCGGACAGGATGCCGTGCCCCATCAGGTGCCATCTCGGGTTCTTGGTGTGGCAGTATGTGGGGATGCGAAAAACGATTGCAGTTCTCGGTACGTGCGCGCTCGTTGCCGCTCTCGCGACAGCGACATCTTCGGCGTCGGCGACCCCTGGGGTTACAGCCTACGAAGCGAAGACCAAGTCCACGATGAGCCTGACACTGTCGGCTGCGTCATTCATCCAAGGCAAGTCCCCGGTCAAGGTCTCGGCGACAGTGAAGTCCGCCGGCAAGAACGCTAAAGGCAAAGTCGCCTTTTATGATGGAAAGAAGAAGCTCAAGACGATCACCTTGAAGGGTGGCAAGGCCTCATATACCCTACCGGCGAAACTGACGGTGGGATCACACAAGGTCAAGGCCACTTTCCAGCCCAAGTCCGCGAATGTCAAGGCGGTGTCGAAAACCAAGAGTGTCCAGGTATTCGCGCTGTCGCTCCAACTCGACAATTCAGCATATTCGGTCTATCTCAACAACTACACGCCGATCGGGTATAACGCGCGGTTCAGCGGCGTAGTGACTGGACCCTGGCTCGATTTCTTTGTGGGCGGCTATCGCCAGGGCTCGTTCACCGGCGACAAGATGAAGGAGATCGAAGATCAGGATTCTTCGCCTGCATTCGCGAGTTCCGGGACCTATTGGTGGTATGCGGGAGAGGGTGACCCCGGCACCTCCACCCCGGGAACGCACGCCGTCCAGGCCTCCTTCACGCCCCTGATCAGCGCAGCTGACGCGGTGGCTCTGGCTGACTTCACGCTGACCGTGGCGCCCAACGTGCTCACGGTCGGCGTCGCCATTCAGCCGGGGAACTACCGCTTGGCCGACGGTCCCACGCCGGGCGAGTGCCGGTGGCGTGTGGTGGGAGCCGATGGGCTGTCCACCCTGAGCGGCGGTGCGGCAGATGTGGCGTCCGTGGGCGCCGGCGACGCGTCGTTGACGTTCTCCAATTGCGGGGGTGGCCCCGTCCCTGCCTGATGGTCCTGCCTGCAGGTTCCCTGCCTGCAGTCCGCGCATCGGGCGTGCTCGGCCTCAGCGAGGCCCCACCGGGGCTCCGCGGCCAGGGCCGGCATCGTCGGCTAACGGCGGATAGGTGAGGGCAGCCGTCAGGCTCGGCGCCACCGGATGCCCTGTGGCGGCCAGGCGGGAGAAGGACGTGTCCCCGGTGGCCACCAGCGTGACGCGGGCGCCCACGTGGAGGGCGGCGGCGGCATCGTCGGGGTTGTCGCCCACCACGATCACGTGGGCGGCAGGAATACCCAGGGCGGTGAGGTGCGTGCGCAAGATGGCGGACTTGGGCCGCCCGCCCCCGGCACCGGCGGACGGGTGGATTCCGGCCACGCCGGTGAGGAAACCGTCCACGCCGCGCGCCGCCACCTGCTCGGCGAGGTGGTCCGACGGGGTCACCGAGACCACCGATTGCGTCCACCCGCGGTCGCGGATCACCGTCAGCGCATGGAGAGCGTCCGGGGCGAGGCCGGCAGTGTGGAAACCCTCGGTGTACATGGCGAGCCAATCGCGCTGAACGGTGCGCCACTCGTCCGTGGTCAGGGGACGCCCGGCGAGGAGGTCATAGGTGCCGCGCATGGGTCGTGTCGCGATGGACCGCCACCTGTCGCGGGTGAGGTTGGCGACACCGAACCGGGCGGCTATGGCGCCGGCGCACGCGACGACGAGGTCCGTATCGTCAAGGAGCGTGCCATTCCAATCCCACACCACGTGTGCACCCACCGGGCCACCATAGCGGTGAGCACGAGCACACGGATCGCGTCCGGCCGTCCGTTGCGCACCGCACCCGCGGCAGCCTGGGCTTTTGCGCGTCAGATTGCCATACGGGTGCATGGCGGTGACGATGCCGGTCCAGGGCGCCTGCTCCCGGCCGCCATCGGCGGGATATCGCCATACGTCTGGCGGGCGCGTGGGCGACCGGTATGGCTCATGCGGGCGAGTATGAGATGTTCACCGCCCGCGCCGACCTGCGACAAGGCCGGTGAGACACTGCGGACATGGGCAAGCCGACATCGCTGCATCAACGCCTGCTCGACGAGTGGGGCATGGGAATCGTGGCGGGGACATACCCGGTGGGCTCGCGGATATCCGTGGACGCCGGGGGTTCCGGCGTGCAGGCGTCGCGCACCATCAGCCGCGAGGCCGTCCGCGTGCTGGAGGCGATGGGGATGGTCAACGTCAAACGCCGTGTGGGGGCGACGGTCAACCCGCCCGACATGTGGCACGTGTTCGATCCACGCTTGATCGAGTGGCGCCTGCGTGGACCCGAGCCGATGCAACAGTTGGTGTGGCTCGCGGAGTTGAGGGTCGCGGTGGAGCCCTCGGTGGCCGTGCTGGCGGCGACCCGTGCCACGCCGGAGCAATGGACGGCGTTGACCAAGGCGGCCTTGGGCCTGGTCGCCCATTCCCGCGAGGCCGACGGGGACCCGTACTCCCAGTTCGACGCGAGCTTTCACCAGATCCTGTTCGGGGCGAGCGGCAATCCGATGTTCGCGGCCCTCGGATCGGTGGTGGCCGAAACCCTGCGTGGGCGCGCCGGACGAGGTCTGGTTCCGCCGGTCGCCAACCCGCTCGTCGTGCGTCAGCACGTGGACTTGGCGGGCGCCGTTCAGGCCGGCGATGCCGCCACTGCGGCGGCCGCGGCGCGCGCCATCGTCGAGGAATCCGAGGCAGCTATCGACGTGGCGTGCCTGTGAGGGCTGTGGGCATCCGTATTTGGGACCGGGCGGATAGGCGGTAGGCCCCGCGGGGAATATTTCACGCACATGGCGTGTTGGCCACGGCGATGAGGAAGATTTGTCGCACACAGTGGGGACGGCGCACCGTTGGCGTCGGTGCCTTTGTGCTGGCCTCGTGGTGCGTCACGGCGGCGGGGTCACCGGCCGCCATGGCCGCCGGCCCATTCGACTTGGCCGGCGCGCCCGCGACCAGCGTGGTGGCGCCGGCCCGAATCCGTGTCGCCCAGCCCGCCATCGAGTTCGACAACGAGGACATGCTCGCGGCGTACTGGGACGGTCCCGTGCTGGCCGTGGACTGGCGGGGTGCCACCCAGACGCTGCCGTCCGGCTCGTTTGTGGGCGAGCGGGTCGCGGTGCCCGGTGACAAGGTCTTCCGGACCATCCAGATCCGCAACCAAGGCCCCAGCGATGCGACCTTGTCGGTGAGCATCGACCGGCCCACGGCCGTGGGCGACGGCGGCCCCGCCTTCGCCGACACGGTCATCCTCGGATGGTCGGTCGGTTCGGCCTCAGGGAACGTGCACTACTCACAGATCGCAGGACAGCAGGACTTTGCCCTCGGCTCCGCGCCGGTGGGGCGCTGCGAGACCATCCCGATCACGGTGGGATACGAGATCCCGCTCGACGAGGTTCGCGGGTCGGCCAGCCAGATCGGATCGGCCTCCCTGAGATTCGGCGTCAGCGTGACCATGCGCGGCGAGCCGGACGCCTCCAGCACCGGCCTGCCCGGATGCCCACCCGTGGACGGCCCCACCCCTACGCAGCCCACGGGGGACTCGGCCGGCGACCTTGAGTCCACATCGGATGCCAGGGAACCGGCCGACAGGGGCAAGACCGCAGGCAAGGGCAAGACCACAGGGGCAGGCGGGTCCGGCATCGCCGGCGCGGCCGGGCAGCGTCCGCCGTGGGGTTCCATGCCGCACACCGGTGCCACGCTGATCGCTCCCGTGGGTGCCGCGTTGGGGATCCTCGGCGGGTTGATCCTCGTGTGGCGCCGCCGCAAGGCGGAATCGGATCCCGATGCCGACGGCGAGCTCGTACCCGATGCCGGTCCGGAGCCCAGGGCAGCTCCCGGTCCCGCGCCGGGTCCCGCATCCAGGCCCAACCCCCGGCCCACACTCAGACCCAACCCCAGATGGGTCGCGGTTGGCGGGTGGCCCGACGATTCGTATCGCGCTGGGCGGAATAGATGGCCGATCGACGGTGTTGACATCACTGGGCAGGCAACAGGGTCCGGTGAACCGCATATGTGGTCCGAGATCGTGGGGCCGATCCCCGATCCCCACCCACACGGGCAGGGTCGCCCGCCACGAAAGGAGGTGCCGCGCAGTGTCTAGCACCCGATTCTCTCCCCGGACTCACCGCGTGGTGTCCTCCATCCTGCGGTCGGTGCGCACAGCAGTCTCGTGCGTGATCGCGCTGGTGGTGGCGCTCGCCTTCGGTGTCATCGGTGCCAACGCGCTGTGGCGCGGTTCGGTCCCCATGGAAGGGGATGTTGGCACCGGATCGTTCGCGCTGGATCTCACTGCCTCCGAGTGGTCGGAGACCACGCCCGGTATCGCCGTGGTAGACCGCCACGGTTCGGACGCTGTGGCCGACATCGCGTCCCAGTGGGTGACCGTTCGCGGCGACACCCTCGTGGTGACCGCGACGTTGGAAACCACCTTGGCAGGCACCAACGTGGCCGCCACGCTAGTGGCCACCCCTCCAACAGATGTCCCCGCGGGAATGACGGGGACGATGACGTTCAAGAGCCAGGACGGCCAAGTCTTGGCCTCCAGTCCCTCCCTCGATACCCCCCTTCGGTGGGAGGGCGTCGAATCCGGGACAGCCAAGGCCGTGTATCTGGAGATCGCCATTCTGGTTGACGGGTTGACTTATATCGACCCGACCCTCCTGGACGGTCCCGATCCTGTCCCGGCGACGCTCGGCGAGATCACGGTTTCTCTGGAGCAGACGCGTCCAGGGCCGGATGGGGGCGATACCCCATGATCACCCGCGTGGGAGCACGCCGCTTTTCGCGTCGCGTGATCGGAGTGACGATCGCGGCGATTCTGGCATCCGGAGCCACGGCATGGACGATGGGTAGCGCTTACGGACTGTGGAGCAGTTCGGTTGCCATTCCGGCCGTGACCGTGAATACGGGTCACGTGGGTTTCGCTGTCACCGAGCCGGCACCGGCCGGATCGAGTGGAGCGGATCATCACGCAGCGGGATCGTCCGCGGACGAGTTGCTGGTGCCCCTGGGCACCGCCCAGGCCGCCGACGTGCTGGCCGCGGGCGCCTCGGGCGTCGCGTGGACGTTCGACGTGGTCATGGCCGCGTCGGGCA
>JAISBQ010000248.1 GCA_031266115.1 Bifidobacteriaceae bacterium | reverse complement strand
CGAGGAGGTCACCACCTGGAAGGTCGGCGCCTAGGAGATCGATACCCAGGCCTGCCAGTTCGGTGAGCAGGCGTTCGGCGCGTCCCACATCGGCGAAGCCGGCGCGCGCGAGACGTGCGGGCAGCGAGGGTCCGCGCCCGCGCGGAAACACGGGTTCGCTCATGTCCGTCTCCTTCGTGAGAAGCTTCCCGGTGACTCGCGGGTCGCGTGAGCACTTGCGCCCAGTTCCCTCAGGCCGCCGCGATCGCGACCACCGGGCTACCAGCGCGGCGACGTCACAGGATCGGTAGGAACCGCTCCAACTCATACGGGGTGACCTGAGCCCGGTACTCCTGCCATTCCTTGCGCTTGTTGCGCAGAACAAAGTCGAAGACGTGCTCGCCGAGTGTCTCGGCTACCAACTCGGAGTGTTCCATTGCCTCCAACGCGCTCGAGAGGGATCGGGGGAGCTGTTCGATCCCCATGGCGCGGCGTTCGGCGTCGGTCAGCGCCCACACGTCGTCCTCGGCCCCGGCCGGCAGCGGATAGTTCTCTTCCACACCTTTGAGGCCGGCTGCGAGCACCACCGCGTAGGCGAGGTACGGGTTGGCCGCCGAATCCATACCCCGGAATTCGATCCGGCTGGATTGGACCTTGCCGGGCTTGTACAGGGGAACCCGCACCAGCGCCGACCGGTTGTTGTGACCCCAGCACACATAGCTCGGCGCTTCGCCGCCCCCCCACAAGCGCTTGTAGGAGTTGGAGAACTGATTGGTGATGGCGCAGATCTCTCGCGCGTGCATCAGCACACCCGCGATGAATCCTCGCGCGGTCTTCGACAGTTCGAACTCCGCCCCGGCCTCGTAGAACGCGTTGCGGTCGCCTTGGAACAGCGACAGATGGGAGTGCATCCCGGAACCCGGATGATCCGGCATCGGCTTCGGCATGAACGAGGCGAATACACCCTCGCCGAGCGCCACCTCCTTGACCACCGTGCGGAAGGTCATGATGTTGTCGGCCGTGGACAGTGCGTCGGCGTAGCGCAGATCGATCTCGTTTTGTCCGGGGCCCGCCTCGTGATGGGAGAACTCCACCGATATGCCCATCGACTCCAGGAGCATGATCGCGGCGCGGCGGAAATCGTTGGTCGATCCTCGCGCCGTGTGGTCGAAGTATCCACCCGAATCCAACGGCTCCAGCGGCTCGCCCAACCTGTTCTGGAACAGGTAGAACTCGATCTCGGGGTGCGTATAGAAGGTGAAACCCATTGATGAGGCCTTGGTCAAGGCCCGCCGGAGGACCCCGCGCGGATCGGCCAATGACGGCTGCCCATCCGGAGTGAGGATGTCGCAGAACATCCGCGCCGTCCCATGGACCTCACCGCGCCAGGGCAACACCTGGAACGTGGTGGGATCGGGCATCAGCAGCATGTCCGCCTCGTAGACCCGTGCCAGGCCCTCGATCGCCGATCCGTCGAACCCGATTCCCTCCGCGAACGCCCCCTCCAGTTCAGCGGGCGCTATGGCGACGGACTTGAGGATCCCCAGGACATCGGTGAACCACAGTCGGACAAAGTGGATGTCGCGTTCCTCCATGGTCCGCAGGACGTATTCCTGTTGGCGATCCATCGGCGTTCCTATCGAGTCAGGACGTGTCAGTGGGCGGGGGCAAGACCCCCGTGCGATTGTGCCACGCCGCGCGCGCACCCACCGCCCACCCGCGCGGCGCCGCTACCGCCGTAGGCTGTCCCCCATGGGTGTGCGCGTTGCCTTGGTCCAGATCAACCCGACCGTGGGCGACCTCACCGGCAACGCGATCCTCATCGCCGAGGCCGCCGATGACGCCGCCCGCCTCGGCGCCAGGCTCATCGTTCTGCCCGAGATGGCGCTGACCGGCTATCCCATCGAAGACCTGGCGCAGCGGCCCTCGTTCCAGCGCGGCGTGAGCCAGAGTCTCCAGGCCCTCGCCCAGGAGTTGGCTACCCGCGGGGTGGGCGGATGCGCCGTGATCGTTGGTGGGCTGGGGCGAGCCCCTAGCGGCGCGCCCACCAACACCGCGACCGTGGTGCGCCACGGGACACTGGAGGCGGTCTACGTCAAACACCGTCTGCCCAACTATGGCGTGTTTGACGAGTATCGGTTGTTCGAGCCGGGCACCAAACCGGTGATCGTCGACGTTGACGGTGCGCGGGTGGGCGTCGCGATCTGCGAGGACATCTGGACCGATGGCCCGCAAGGGCCGGTCGCTCAGCTGACGGCGCACGGCGGGGTAGACCTCCTGGCCGTCCTCAACGGATCGCCCTTCGAAGTGGGCAAGGCGGCGGCTCGCCATACCCTCGCCGCGACGGCGGCAACAGCCCTGGATGCCCCCGTGGTCTATGTCAACTTGGTGGGTGGTCAAGACGATCTGGTGTTCGATGGCGGCAGTTTCGTGGTCTCGCGCCTCGGCCAGGTTGTGGCCGAGGCCGGCCGTTTCCACACCCAAACACTCCTCGCGGACGGGGACGAGCGGGGCCGACGGATCGTGGAGATGAGCGACGAAGAGCAGCTCTACAGGGCGGTAGTGCTCGGCACACGCGACTATGCCCACAAGAACGGTTTCACCAGTGCCATCGTCGGCCTGTCCGGCGGCATCGATTCGGCTTTGGTGGGGACGATCGCCACGGATGCCCTTGGCCGGGGCAACGTGGTGGGCGTCTGGATGCCTTCCGCCTATTCCTCCGCCCATTCGCGCGAGGACGCCGCGGATGTCGCAGCCCGGTGCGGCATCGACTACCGGGTCCACCCGATCGGCCCCATGGTCGAGGCCTTCGATGCCGCGCTCGGGCTGACGGGCGTGGCGGCGGAAAACATCCAGGCCCGAGTGCGCGGACAAGTGCTGATGGGCATCTCCAACATGGAGGGCCACCTGGTTCTCGCGACGGGCAACAAGTCTGAACTCGCCACAGGCTATTCCACCATCTATGGCGACGCGGTCGGCGGATTCGCACCTCTGAAAGACCTGGTCAAGACACGAGTGTGGGCCCTGGCACGATGGCGCAACGCCCGTGCCGCTCAACTGGGCGAGACCGAACCCATCCCGGCCAATTCGATCGCCAAGGAGCCGTCCGCCGAACTGCGCCCGGGTCAACTGGACCGTCAATCGCTGCCGGACTACGCCGTCCTTGATGCGGTGCTCGACCGATACATCGAGCACGCATCCTCGCGCCAAGACTTGCTCGCGGCCGGGTTCCCCGCCGATGCCGTCGCGGTGGCGCTGGCGGCCACCGACCGTTCCGAGTGGAAACGCCGCCAATACCCCCCGGGCCCCAAGGTCACCTCGCTAGCCTTCGGCCGCGACCGTCGCCTACCCATCACGAACCGGTGGGTGGAGCTATAGTCTCGCCAGGCCCAAGGGTTTGAGTCGCGAAAACAGCTCTCAGGCGACTCAAACCCTCGGGCTCGGCGATAACCCCACCACCTCGGGAGCAGCGCGATGACCTCGACCCGCACCGGTCCGACCCCTGACGTGCCCATCAGCGATGTCCCGCGCCTTCGCGTCCACCACCTTGGCCGGGCCAAGAAGCGAGGCGAGCGGCTCACCATGCTCACGGCCTATGACGCCATCGTGGCCGGCGTCTTCGACGACGCGGGGATCGACATCCTGCTCGTGGGCGACTCCATGGGCACCACCGTCCTCGGTATGCCGTCCACTCTGACTGTCGCACTAGAGGACATCGAACGGGCCACCCGTGCTGTCGCCACGGCGGTGCGCCGAGCGATGGTGGTCGCGGATCTCCCGTTCGGCACCTACGAGGACTCCCCCACCCACGCCTTCGATTCGGCCACCCGGCTGATGCGGGCCGGCGCCCACGCTGTCAAATTCGAGGGGGGTCAGCGGGTGGCGAGTCAGGTTCAGCTCATCGCCTCGGCTGGGATTCCCGTGATCGGCCACATCGGCTTCACGCCGCAGTCCGAGCACGGCCTCGGTGGACCGCGCATCCAGGGCCGCGACGCCGCGTCACTGGACACCCTCACCGCGGACGCCGTCGCGCTCCAGGAGGCAGGTGCGAGCGCCATCGTGCTTGAGTTGATGCCCGCCGATGCCGCTGCCACCCTCACCGACATGCTGCAGATCCCCACCATCGGCATCGGGGCTGGGCCGCATTGCGATGCTCAGGTCCTCGTCTGGACGGACATGGTGGGCCTTACGCCGAGACCACCGCGGTTCGCCAGAGCGTTTGGGCAGGCGCGGCGCGACCTCCAGGCTGCCGCAGGCGCGTACGCTGAGGCCGTCCGGAATGGCGCCTATCCCGATCCGGAGCATTCCTACTGACCAGCGAGACGATGGCATGACACCACCACCCACTCCCTGCCCACTGCGACCCGGAAGGGTGAGCCGCCGTCGGGAGGTTCCGGCCGGCATCGTGCGTCCCGAATATGTGGGCAAAGACCAACCCGATTCGGAGCCGTGGCCCGGATCCGACGTGAAGGATGCGGCGACCATTGGTCGAATCCGGCGCGCAGGGACGGTGGCGGCCCAGGCGCTCGACGCGGTGAAGGAGCAGATCGCTCCCGGTGTCACCACAGACGAATTGGACCGGATAGGCCACGAGTTCATCATCGCGGCGGGAGCCTATCCCTCGACCCTCGGCTACAAGGGCTTCCCGAAATCGCTGTGCACCTCCATCAACGAGGTGATCTGCCATGGCATCCCCGATTCGACCGAACTGGCCGATGGCGACATTGTCAACATCGACATCACCGCCTACCTCGATGGTGTCCACGGCGACACGAACGCGACGTTCCTCGTCGGAGACGTGGTGGGCGAGGTTCGCGACCTCGTCACTCGTACCCGCGAGGCGATGTGGCGCGGGATCAAAGCCGCCAAGCCCGGCCGGGAGGTCAACGTCATCGGACGCGTCATCGCCTCCTACGCCAAACGATTCGGATACGGCGTGGTTCGTGACTTCACCGGGCATGGTGTGGGCGAGGCATTCCACTCAGGGCTGGTGATCCCCCACTACGACGCGGCACCCGAGTTCTCGGATGTGATCGAGGTTGGCATGGTCTTCACCGTCGAGCCCATGCTGACCCTGGGTACCCACCGCTGGCATATCTGGGACGATGGGTGGACTGTCGTCACCGCAGACGGCAGTACGACTGCCCAATTCGAGCACACCATCACCGTCACAGAGCACGGACCGGAGGTTCTGACGCTGCCATGACCACACCCACCATCTCCTCGACGCTGGCTGAAGGACCGATCGCCTTCGGCGTGGACATCGGCGGCTCTGGCATCAAGGGTGCGCCTGTCGACCTGACCACAGGTGAGCTTGTCCTGCCGAGGGTCAAGATCAAGACTCCCCGCCCGGCCACGCCCCACGCCGTGGTCGAGGTCATCACGCAGGTGATCACCAGCTTCGACCTTCCCCCTGGCACCCCGATCGGGATCGCCTACCCGGGCGTGATCTACGGCGGTGTCACCGCGACCGCTGCCAACCTCGACAAGTCGTTCATCGGGACTGACCTAGTCGAGTTGGTCCAACGTGCCACCGCGCGCCGCATCCACCTCGCCAACGACGCCGACGCCGCCGGCTATGCCGAGGTCCGCTGGGGCGCAGCCAAGGGCGTGGGCGGCACGGTCCTCGTCATGACCCTCGGCACGGGGATCGGCTCCGCGCTGATCTCTGAGGGCAACCTGGTGCCCAACACGGAGCTGGGCCATCTGGAGATCGACGGCTACGACGCCGAGAAACGCGCCGCCTCCTCGGCACGCGATCGGGAGGACCTGTCGTGGCGAAAGTGGGCAGCACGTCTCCAGCGCTATTTCACGGTGGTCGACGATCTGCTCCATCCCGACCTGTTCGTGATCGGTGGCGGGGTATCCCGCGAACACGAGAAGTTCCTGCCGCTGCTGAACCTGCGCCCGCCGATCATCCCGGCCATGCTGCGCAACACCGCCGGGATTGTCG
>JAISBQ010000230.1 GCA_031266115.1 Bifidobacteriaceae bacterium | reverse complement strand
GACCCCCGTGGCGAGGCCGGGCCCCACGCAGACGATCCCGGCCCGCAGGTTGGCAATGGACCCCGTGACCGCCGCCGGCACCATGATGAGCAGCGATGTGCCGCGAGCAAGCAGATCCCCCGCGCCGAACAGACCCATCAGTGCAGGCACTGCGATGACACCGCCACCGATGCCGAACAGGGATGCCGCCAGGCCGATGGCCAGACCGAGACCGGCCATCTCAGCGCCTGCAGCCACAGACAGCACAATCTGGGCGCCGCGTGCGGGCACGAAGAACACCATCCAGACGCCAACCGCGACGAGCAGCCCGACGAAGGCCCAACGCAGCGCGGCCAGCGTGATTACCCGGAGGACTCTCGCGCCCACCCACGCGCCGGCGATCGCACCGATCCCCACAATCACCCCCGGAACGAGCGCGATCTGGCGCTGGCTCGCGAAATACCCGGCCCCAGTGGCAGCGGTGGGCACGATGGCGAGAAGGGACGTGGCCGATGCCTGCCTTTGGTCGAGGCGCCCCACCAGGATCAGCAGCGGGACGATGACGATCCCCCCGCCTACCCCGAACAGGCCGGAGGCGATGCCACCGGCGACACCGATCGCGCCAAAGCGCCACAGCGGCACCCGGTGAGGGGCGGCACTTGGGGCGTCCGGAGTGCTCGAAGGCATCCCATCCCCTCCTTGGTGCGGTGTCGCCGTCGCGTATGTCGGCCGCCATCTTTCCATCTGCGCCACCGACCACACACCCGCCGGGGAGCGTCGGCAGGCGCGCGAGGCTCAAGTGTGGTTTACTACCTCGCGTGTCATTCACCCAGCGCTCAGGTCTTACCCCGGTCACGGGGGCCTGTCGAATGTGCTGGCGTCGAATGTGTCCGCGCGGCTGACACCACCCACGCAACAGACTGACCCTCTGGCGCAGGTGGCGCCCTGAACCGCTGCGAGCCTCTACCGGAACTGACCGTCCAGGCCGCGTCCGCCGCGCACAACCACTCCTCGCCCCATCTCGGGGATCGCGCTGCCCTGCGCCGGGCCGCCACCCATACCACGCTGGAGAAAGCGACAACCATGATCACACTGACCAACCTGCGCAAGGTGTATCCCTCGCCGGACGGGGATGTGATCGCGCTGGACGGTCTCGATCTGGATGTCGATCGGGGTGAGATTCACGGCATCGTCGGACCGTCCGGCGCCGGAAAGTCAACCCTGATCCGATGTCTTACCGCACTGGAGCGACCGACATCCGGGACTGTCGCCATCGACGGTGTCCACCTGACGGGCCTGCCGGAGCGCGAGTTGAGACAGCAACGCCGCCGCATCGGCATGGTGTTCCAGCACGTCAACCTCCTCGACGCCCGCACCGCACTCGATAACGTCGCCTACCCCCTGCGGATCGCCGGTACCTCCCGCGCGCACGCCCGGCGGCGAGCCCGTGAACTCCTGGACCTCGTCGGACTCGCCGACCGAGGCGGTTCGCATCCCGCCTATCTGTCCGGCGGCCAGCAGCAGCGAGTCGGGATCGCCCGCGCCCTCGCGGGCGATCCGGCGGTCCTCCTGTGCGACGAGCCCAGCTCGGCACTCGACTGGGCCACCACCCGACAAGTGCTGGAACTGGTCAAACAGGTGCGGGACCGACTCGGGATCACCGTGCTGATCATCACCCATGAAATGTCGGTGGTGCGCCAGGTCTGCGACTCGGTCACCCTGCTCGACCACGGTCGCGTGGCTCAGCACGGCGCCTTGCGCGACGTGGTCACCGATTACGGCACCACGCTCGCTCGCGACCTCATCCCTCTCGCGGCGACGCCCGTCGGCGTGGAAAGGGCCCAACTTGAGGTGTCCTTCTCCTCGGCCGATGTTCCTGTCGGTCAAGTCCTCGCGAGGCTGGCCGACTTGAATGACCTGGCAGGCGTCGAGTCGGGAACCATCGAAACCCTCGCCGGTGAGCGCGTCGGACGGTTCCAACTCGACCTGCGGGCCGGGGACAAGGACACGGTCACCGAACGGTTACGCGCCTTCGGCCTCCATGTGGAGGTGACGCGCTGATGCTGTACCAACTCGACTTCCACTGGACCGTGTGGGAAACCCTTCCCGGGCGGACCCTAGAGACCGTGGGCCAGACGCTGCTCTCTTCGCTTGTGGTATTCCTCGTCGGGCTACCCATCGGGGTCCTTGTCTATGTCACCGAGCCGGGCGGTTTGCGCCCCCAAGCGATCGTTCACCGCATCACGGCCTTTATCGTCAATGTCGGCCGATCTGTGCCGTTCATCGTGCTGATGTTCCTCCTCATCCCCGTCACGCGGTTCATCGCCGGCACCTCGATCGGATGGCAGGCGCTGTCGATTCCCCTCGCCATCGGCTGCATTCCGTTCTTTGCCCGGATCGCCGAGAACGCGTTGCGGGGCGTGGGCAAGGGGAAGGTCGAGGCGGCGTTGATGGTCGGAGCGTCGCGGTTGCAGGTGATCACCGGCGTGCTGGTGCGAGAGTCCCTTCCGTCGCTGGTGGGGGGAATCACGGTGACCGAGGTGACACTCATCGGGTACTCGGCGATCACCGGCGCGGTAGGGGGAGGCGGCCTGGGGTCGCTCGCCTACAATTATGGGTATTCGCGATATATGTTCGATGTGATGATCGCTGTCACCATCGTCTACTTCATTATTGTTCAAGTGGTTCAGATGGCCGGGGACTTCGCCGTGCGCCGTCTGGACCATACGCGGTAAAGGCTTGCGGCGCCATCGTGCGCCGATAAGGAAAAGCAGGACACTGCCCAGGCGGGCCCAAACCGGGGCCCAGGCAGAGACACAAGAAAAGGAAGATCATGCGAAAGTTACTCAGCGTGGTCGCGCTTATTGCGGCCACCGCACTGTCCATGGCCGCCTGTTCCGGCGCGCAGGATGCCGGCGAGGAGCCGACATCGCTGGGCACCCTCAAGGTGGGCGTCAACCCAGTCCCGCACGCCGAGATTGTCCAGTTCGTCAAAGACAACCTCGCCGAGGCCGCCGGACTCGACCTGGAGATCGAGGTTTTCCAGGACTATGTGCTGCCGAACAAGGCACTCGCCGATGGGTCGCTGGACGCGAACTACTACATGCACGGGCCGTTCTTTGACTCGCAGGTCGAGGAGTTTGGATACGACTTCGTGCCGTATCCCGGCATCCACATCGAGCCGCTGGGCGTGTACTCCACGAAGTACGAGACCCTGGCGGAAGTCCCCGAAGGGGCCCAGATCGGCGTGTCGAACGATCCAGCGAACCAGGCCCGCGGACTGCGACTGCTGGAGGCCGAGGGCCTGTTTGGGCTTGCGGACACCGGGGATGTCGACCCCACGGTCAATGATCTCGCGGACAACCCGAAGAATGTTGAGTTGATAGAGCTGGACCCGCAGTTGTTGGGGGTGAACCTCCAAGACTTCGATCTGGCGGTCATCAACGGGAATTACGCGATCGAGACGGGCCTGAAGCCGTCCACGGACGCCGTGATTCTCGAATCCGGTGAGGACAATCCCTACGCCAATTTCCTGGCGACGAGGACGGAGTTGAAGGATGATCCGCGGGTTGTCAAACTGAACGAGCTGCTCCACACTCCTGAGGTTCGTCAATTCATCGAGGATACGTACACAGACGGCGCGGTGATACCGGCCTTCTGATGCGGTCGTCTCGCTGACCGGCGCGATGCTGGCACCTTGGCGCTACCGCCACCACAAGGCAGGGCTCCGGCACCCACGAGTGTGCCGGAGCCCTGGCATCCGCGCAGGCGCCTTTGGCTGCTCCCCACTGGCGGTCACATAACCGTGACAGTCCGCTTCGCGGTCTTGCCAGCAGTCTTCATCACGATCACCGATGTCCCTTTGGCCTTGCCCGTCACTCGGCCGACGGCGTCGACCGTGGCGACAGCTGGATTGGTGGACCGCCAGGTCCCAGAGATTCGAACGGCCCCCGCTGGGCTGACCACGGGGGTGAACACCATGGACCGCCCCTCAAGCAGGACACATGAGGGTGAGGTGATCTTGACGGCGTGGATCGGCTTGGCGTTCTTCTTCGCTACCACCTTGACGGTGACCAGGCCCGTGCGTGCGCCCGCCGCCGAGAGTCGCAGGGTGGCGCGCCCGGGTTTCAAGGCCTTGATGGTGAGCGCGGCAGTATTGCCCGTCGTCCATGCGAGCGAGCCGGACTTCTTTCCCCTCACAGGAGTGGCCACCGTGGCCTTACTGGTCTTCCACGTGACCGTCGCCTTGCCGGCCGGGCTGCCCGGGGTGCGGTAGGGGACCACGCGAAGCTTGGCCGTGGTGCCCGCGGGGATCACCACCGTCTTGAATCGGGCGCCGAACTCCGCGATCGCGGGTAGGGTGCCCGGCTGTGGACCGGCAGCACCGGGAGGGTTGTGGCCAGTCACTGCGTTGCCGGCGGCATCGAGGCCACTCGTGCCCGTTCCGCTGCCACCGGAGCCGCTGCTGCCCTGCCCGCCGCCTGGCCCGGATGGTCCGTTCGAGTCCGGACTGTTGCTCGTCCCATCGCCCCCTGAATCCCGGTTGTCTGGCTGGGTGTCGCGGGGG
>JAISBQ010000085.1 GCA_031266115.1 Bifidobacteriaceae bacterium | reverse complement strand
GGGCACCACGGTATTGGCGGCGTGTCGGTACCGCGGCGAACTCGCGCCGCCGTGGCCGCCACGGGCATGTGACCCCCGCGGGACCTTGCGGACGCCGCTGGCGGTTGGCAGCTGGCGCTGGCCTGGTTCACTCGCCGACCTGACAGCTATTCCGTCAGAGCTGTGACCTGGGATGATGCGGGAAGGAGGGCCCGGCATCGTCCATGGTTGCTACCGGACCAGCGCCAACACCACACGGATAGGGCCGAACTGCCCACCCCCACGGCGACCCATGTCCTGTGATGGATTGCCGAGTTTCACCTTTGCGGGCTGAAACCGGCCGTTTCGGCCCGCAAACCTGAAACTCGCCGATGGCGGACCCCAGATCCGTCGCCGAGTTTCACCTTTGCGGGCTCCTGGACCCGGTTTCGGCCCGCAAACCTGAAACTCGGCAACTCCCGAGAAGCGGCCACGGTCTACCGTGACTTGCTGCGGTGCATCTGGGTGCTCAATCCGCGTGACGCGTGGCTACCGGGATCGAGGCATCTGAAGCGCTTGGGGCAGGCTCCGAAACATCATCTGGTTGACCCGGCGCTGGCTGCTGTCTTCGTTGGCGCGACCGCTGAGTCGTCGATACACGGCGGTGGGCCCGTGCGGCGGGGCGGGTCGACGTTCCTGGGAGCGTTGGTCGAATCGTTGATCGCCCAACCGCTGAGCGTGGCCGCATCAGTGGCACGAACAGACGTGTTCCCCATGCGAACCTAGGACGGGGACCACGAGGTGGACGTCGTTGTTCGGGACACTAGCTGGCGCCTCTGGGGAGCCAGCGGAAGGTACGCAGGGCAACTGCCCCCCACACGAGGATCCATACCCCCAGCACCACGGCCGTCAGGCCCAGCTGCCACGAACCGGTCTGCTCCGCCGCCGCAAAGGCCTCGGGAAGGAAGACCGACCGAAGCCCCTGCGCGGTCCACTTGAGGGAGAACATCGCGGACAGATTCTGCATCCATGCCGGGAGGTCCGGGAAGGCGATGAAGACCCCCGAGATGAACTGCAAGAGCAGGAGGAACGGGATCAGGAAGGCGTTGGCGGCACGAGCCGAGGGCATCAGGCCGCCGATGGCGATCCCCGCCGAGGCGCCAGCCGCGGCCGAGGTGAGACACACCCAGGTGAACGTCACCCACGCTGACGGAGTGGTTGGCAGGGTCACATCCCAGACCAGTCGGGCCGCCACCAGCAGGATCACCAGCTGTAGGGCGAGCGCCAGGATCACCTGGCCAAGCAACCCGAGGAAGTAGACGAGCGGCGGCATTGGCGTGGCGCGCAGGCGCTTGAGCATCCCCGTCTCACGGTCCTGGGCCACTTGAATGCCGATGAGTTGGACCGAGGACAGGACCACGGCGGTGGCGACAACTCCGGGCAGGAAATACTGCGCGAAGCTCACTCCGTCCTGCCCGCCCGGGCCGATGTACTCCCTAACGCCGGCGAAGGTCGAGGAGAAGAGCGTCATCATGAGGATGGGATAGGCGAAGATGAACACGATCGCGATGGGCTCGCGAGCATAGGTAAGCAACTCCATGCGGACCTGCCGTGCTGCGCCGCGGATAATCGACCTGCGGCCGTGGGTTCTGCGTTCAGCATCGGTAGCCGGGGCGTTGGCCATGAGGGCCTCGGCTCGCTGGTCGACCACCGGTCCGGCCCATCGCTTCATCCGACACCTCCCGTCCGCTTCAGCCCTCCGGGCGACCTCACCGGTCCACTAGTGGCCCCCACCGGACGGGCCGGCTGCCCCGCCGTACCTGAGACATGGCCGAGAAGCACCACATAGGCGTCCTCAAGGGTGGGCCGCAGCACCTCCAGCCCGTCGATCGAACCACCCAGACGGGTGGCCAACCCCGCGACAAATGCGGCAGGATCCGCCGTGCGTGCCTCGTGTACCCGGCCCTCGTCGCGCCAGCGGACTGCCGTCTCACCGCGGTGTTCACCGCCGAGGCGGTCCGGAGTGTCGACAGCGACCACGCGCCCGGCGACGATGACCACGAGTCTGTCGGCGAGTTGAGCCGCCTCGTCCAGATAGTGGGTGCACAGCAGCATCGTGGTCCCGGCGTGCTTCATACGCCGAATGAGTTCCCAGGAGGAGCGCCGGGAGACCGGGTCGAGGCCGGCTGTGGGCACGTCGAGGAACAGCAGTTGCGGCCGCCCGATGATCGCCAGGGCGAATTCGAGCCGGCGGCGCAAGCCACCGGACAGCGAGCTGACCCGCGCCTCAGCCTTGTGTTCCAGACCTACCGTGGTGATCACCTCGGTAGGATCCCGGCCCGCGCGGTAGTACCCCGACCAATGGTTGACGATCTCCCATACAGTCTGGTTGGGCAGCGATCCGGAGTTCTGGAAGACGGCACCGATCCGTTCGCGCCACGCCGCTCCGGCCCGCGCGGGGTCCTTGCCCAGCACACGCACGGTTCCCGCATCGGCCGAGCGGAACCCCTCAAGGATCTCGATCATCGTGGTCTTCCCGGCGCCATTCGGCCCGAGGACAGCCACGCACTCGCCGGGATAGACGTCCAGGTCCACATCGCGAAGCGCGCGCACCGGCCCGTAGGCCTTGGCCATGGCGCGCACATGGATCACCGCGTCCGACTCGGACGGGGTCACGGCGACACCTCCGTGATCACGGCTCACGATTGACTCCCCATCGACTCGACTTCGACTGCCCCTGGGTGTCCACATCCTATGCGAGTTGACGGGCTGTGGCCGAGCCTCTGTCGCCAATTGTTCGGATAAACGTGATCCGTTCGCCCTTTTTTCCGGCCACCCGCGTCCAATCATCGGGGTTGGCGGTCCCGGGCAAGGTCTCGTTCTCGGCGAATTCGCGCTGACAACTCCTCACCAGGTGGGTGCTGGTCAGTCCGCGTTCGCCGTCGTCGATCAACGCCTTGATCGCCATGGTCTTGGCACGGTCCACGATGTTGCGGATCATGGCACCGGACGCGAAGTCCTTGAAGTAGAGGATCTCCTTGTCTCCGGAGGCGTAGGTCACCTCCAGGAACTGTCCTGCGTCATCGGCGGCATACATGCGGCGGACCACCGTATCGATCATCGCTGCCACGGCCGCATCGGCGTCGCCGCCGTGGGCTGCCAGCTCCGAGGCATGGATGGGCAGCTCGGCGGTGAGGTACTTGGCGAAGATCTCCCGTGCGGCGACATCGTCGGGACGGTCCACCTGAATCTTTACGTCCAGACGCCCGGGACGCAAGATAGCAGGATCGATCATGTCTTCCCTGTTGGAAGCCCCGATGACGATGACGTTGTCCAGCGATTCGACGCCGTCGATCTCGGCGAGCAGTTGCGGGACCACCGTGGTCTCCACATCGGAGGACACTCCAGTGCCGCGAGTGCGGAACAACGATTCCATTTCGTCGAAGAACACGACCACGACATCCCCACCCGCCGCCCGGTCGCGTGCGCGAGCAAAGATCTGGCGGATGTGGCGTTCGGTCTCTCCCACGTACTTGTTGAGGAGCTCTGGTCCCTTGATGTTGAGGAAGAAGGACGTGCCGCCCCGCGCCCGCGCCAAGACGCCGGCCACCGCCTTGGCCATGAGGGTCTTGCCGCAGCCGGGTGGGCCGTACAGCAGAACACCCTTGGGGGGCCGCAAGCCGTGGGCCCTGTACAGCTCCGGGTGAGCAAACGGGAGCTCCACAGCGTCGCGGAGCTGGCGAAGCTGCGGCCCGAGTCCGCCGATCCGCGAATAGTCGACATCCGGAACGTCGTCGAGGATGAGGTCCTGAATCTGGGACCTCGCGATGACCTCGAACGCGAAATCCGAGCGTGTGTCCACGGTCAGCGCATCCCCGGCGCGCAGCCGCACCCCGGTCAGTGAGCCGGCGCGGCGGACCACCCGTTCGTCCTCGGCGCGTCCCACCACGAGGACTCTGTCCTCGGACAGGACCTCTTTGACGGTGGCGACCTCTCCGACCCGCTCGAATCCTCCCGCCTCGACCAACGCCATCGATTCGTTGAGCCGAACGGTCTGGCCGGGCGCGAGAGAGGCCAACGAGACGGCGGCGCTGACCGCGACGTGAGCGCGGCGCCCCTGGGCGATCACGTCTGCCGTGCCATCCGAATGTGCGCTGAGAAACACGGCGTACGAGCCGGGTGGACGGTGAAGGGCGTCGAGCTGTTCGCTCAACTCACGCAGCCTGTCCCGCGCCTCCATGAGCGAACGGGTGAGCCGCTGGTTCTTCTCCTCGACGCTGGCAGCTCGCCTGGCGGCCCGATCGTACGGGGTATCAGTCACGACGTCTCCCCCGCATCCTCGTGCACGATGGCGGCCCTCACCTTGCGGATCTTCCTGTTCGACGGCACCCGCTCCCCCAGGTCCTCCGGCGCCCAGGGAACGTCGGAGTAGGCACCCGGCGCCGGACGGCGCCGGCGCGCGGGGGGCGGGACTCCGGGCGCCATGCGGCGCGTGGCGAGGAGGAACCCGGTGTGGGCGATCATGCGGTGGTCCGGGCGGACCGCTAGACCTTCCAGGTGCCAGCCGCGGACCATCGATTCCCATGCTGCCGGTTCGGTGAACCGTCCGTCGTCGCGGACGGCTTCGGCCAAGCGGGACAGCTGGGTGACCGTCGCCACATAGGCGATGAGGACCCCGCCGGGTTCGAGCGCCCCGGCGGCGGCGTCGAGATTTTCCCACGGGGCCAGCATGTCGAGAACCATCCGGTCGGCGATGGGGTGGGGGCCGGCATCGTCGGTTTCGCGGGCAACCACGTCCGCTAGGTCTCCCACGTCGAGGCGCCAGGCGGGGTGGGGGCCACCGAAGAACGCCTCGACGTTGGCTCGGGCGATCGCAGCGAAATCGGCTCGGCGTTCCACCGAGTGGAGCGAGCCGTGCGTCCCGATCGCCCGCAGCAGGGACATGGTCAGGCCGCCGGATCCGGCGCCGGCCTCGATGACTCGCGCGCCCGGGTAGATGTCCGCCATCGCCACGATCTGGGCGGCGTCCTTGGGGTAGACCACGGCGGCGCCCCGCGGCATCGCGAGGACCCAATCGGCGAGAAGGGGGCGCATAGCGAGGTAGTCGACTCCGCCGGTGGTGGTGATCACGGTGGCGTCGGGCCGGCCGATGAGGTCGTCGTGGGCGAACGTGCCGCGGTAGGTGTGGAAAGTCTTCCCCGAAGCCAGCTCGATGGTGTTGTGCCGGCCCTTCGGATCGGTGAGTTGAACCCGGTCCCCCGCGCGCAAGGGACCGCGGCGCAGGTCAGCGCCGAGAGGTGGAGGGGAGGTCACGGCGTCAGTGTAACGAGGGCCCACGGCGCGAGCAGGTCCGGGGCCGGCGAGCGCCGGTGTGCGGGCCGTGCCTAGTCTCGGGTGGGTAGATCGGGGTATCTGCGACACCATCCAGCAGAAGGGATATCCATGGCTTCGACACCCACCCGTGTGATCGTCTACGGCGCAGGGCTGATGGGAACTATCGTGATCCGCTACCTGGTCGAGAAGGGATTCGACGTGGTGGGGGTGATCGACGTCAATCCGGACATTGTCGGGGACGACGCTGGGCAACTCGCCGGACTTGGGCGGCCTTTGGGGGTCGCCGTGAGCGACGACGCCGACGCCGTTCTTGCTGGCGGCGCCGATATCGCTGTGCTGTCGTTGATGTCGTTGATGGCGGACATGGAACCCTTCTTCGCGGCATGCGCGCGCCATGGCATCAACGCCATCTCGACCTGTGAGGAGGCGTTCTATCCGCGCACCACATCCCCAGAAATCACCGCCAGGCTGGACCGGCTCGCCAAGAAGCATGGCGTGACGTTGACGGGCTCGGGCTACCAGGACGTCTACTGGGGGAACCTGGCGACGGTGATCGCGGGGTCCACCCAGCGGATCTTCGCGATCGAGGGCCTCAGCTCCTACAACGTGGACGATTACGGGATCGCGTTGGCGCGGGTCCACGGCGTGGGTTTGACACCGGAAGAGTTCAGCCGTGACATTGCGGAGGCCAACGTGCCCTCGTTCGCGATGAACGTCCCCGGGTGGATCGCTTCTCAGATGGGGCTGACGATGACGGATATCGCCCAGGATCTGATTCCTCAGTATGCGGATGCTGAGGTGCCTTCCAGGACGCTGGGCAGGGTGATCGAGGCTGGTCAGGCGACCGGCATGGTGGCGCGTGCGTCCGCGCGCACGGCCGAGGGGATCGACATCGTCATGCAGGTGCAGGGGACCGTTTACCTGCCGGGCGAGGTGGACGTCGACGAGTGGACCATCAAGGGTGAGCCAACCACCTCGGTGCGGGTGCCCGAGCCGAACACGGTGCAGTTGACGTGCGCCACCATTGTCAACCGAATCCCGCAGGTGATCGCGGCGCGCCCGGGGTTCACCACGCTCGAGGGGCTCCCGCCGGCGCGGTATCTCCCGGTGGTGTGAGGTCACACGTGCGGGGACGGCCGCGCCGTCGGGTCACGTGACGTCTGGGCCTGGGACCGACTCCGGTTCGGATAGGGCAGATGAGGCGGCGCGGACTGGGACGGGATGGTCGGAAACGTACAGAGGCTTCGCTCGATGAAACTTCTGTACGTTTCCGACCCGCGCACTGTTGTCCTCGACATGGTGGCAACCGAGTGACCTGGGCAAACGCTCGGACGTGTCTGAGTGGCGGGCGACCTGAACGGTCGGAAACGTACAGAAGTTTGACTCGATCAAATGTCTGTACGTTTCCGACCGCCCCGGCCACGTGGGTGCGTGGTCCGGGGTCTTCCGAATCTCTAGCGGACGGTGATGGATACCTTGGCGGTCTTTCCTCCGGCCTTGACCGAGATGACGGTCTTGCCCTTGGTCACGGCGCGGACTCGGCCGGCCTTGTCCACGGTCGCGACCCCGGGCTTGGACGAGGAGTACGTGATCTTGGCACCGACGGCGCTGCTCGGTGAGGCCGACGCACTGAGATAGGCGGCCTGACCAACAGTCATGGCCTTGGGTGCGCGGGCCACCTTCACCGAGGTCACGGCGGCACCAGCGGCCTTCGCGGTGGCCGCGCTGACCACGGTCACCGCGATCGTCGCAGTCTTGCCACCCGCGGCGACCGTGATGGTCGCCTTGCCGGTGCGCTTGGCCGTGATGGTGCCCTTCGCGGAGACGGAGGCCACCGACGGCTTGGAGGACTTCCATGCGACCTTGGCACTGGCACCGGTGGCGGTGTAGGCGAAGGCGGACAGGGTGGCGGCCTTGCCGCGGGCGAGCCGGATGGTCCGCTGGGAGGCCTTGACACGGACGATGGCGACCGGAGCCTGGACACCGGCATTGACAGGACCGACGGATGGTTGGGTCGACGGGTTCGGGGCCGGGCTCGCGGGCGCCGATGGCGATGCCGGTGGGTCCGTCGGGGTGGGGGTTCCTGACACTGTCGGGCCGTCGGTCGGAGAGTCACCCGAGGTCTCCGATGGCGTCTGTGACGGATCGTCCGTGGGCGTATCGGTCGGGTCATCGGTTGGATCGTCCGTCGGGGTATCCGTCGGGTCATCCGTGGGCGTCTCAGTGGGAGTGTCCGTGGGGTCGTCCGTGGGCGGATCGGTGGGCGTGACCGGTGGTGCCGCGGCCAGAGCGCGCAGACCCGCGCGCAGGTCGGCCGCGGCCTGGTCGATGGCGGTCTGGCTGGTCAACTCGTTGAGTGCGGCCCGTGCTGCTGTGCGAGCAGCGGCGAACGTCGCCCAGGAGGCGGGTGTGTAGTCCGCCTGCCTGGGAGCGAGCGCATTGATGGTCAGAAGCATCGAGGCCAACTCCGCGGTGCGGACCTGGAGCACCAGTCCGACTGTTGCCGCCTGCAGAGCGGCGAAAGCTTGATCGACAGCCGCCTGCGATGTCGGGGTGGCCGCCTGGATGAGTGCTCCTATGCGTGCGTGCGCGAACGCCGTCCACGACTCGCCGGTGTACAGCGCCGGATTCAGTCCCGAGGTCGAGACCAGGGCGCCGGTGAGGGTGTCTGTCTGTGGTGCTGGTACCAGGGCCGCTGCGGCTGCCCGGAGGGTCGCCACAGCAGCGGCTGCCGCCCCTGGCGTGGCCGAACCGGACAGGCGGACCGCATCGGCCGCCGCGACGGCGGCGGCATACACCTGCCAGGTCGCATCGGTGTACTGGCTGGCCACAAGCGGCACCGCGTCCGTCACGGTCAGCACAGTGGCCAGCGTCTGTGCACCCGAGGTCGATTCCAGCCCCAGCACCGCGGTCCGCAGGGCGACGGTAGCGGCGTCGATGGTCGTCTGAGGGCTGGACGAGGTGAGCGACCGGGCGTGGGCTGACGCGGCTGCGTAGGGGGTCCATGTCGCCGCGGTGTATTCCGACGCCTGGAGGCCGAGGTCATCGAGGGCCGAGACGAGGGCGTCGAGCCGTGCGGTCTGGGCGAGTGGGACCAGTGTCACCACCGCGCCGCGGAGGATGCCCAACGTGGTGTCGATGTCGGCCTGGGTGGCCTCAGCTCCGCTGCTGATGACGGCTTCGGCCTGCCACAGGGCGTACTGCAGGAGATTCCACGACGTGTCGGTGTAGGCGGTCCGGTCGAGGTGGAGCGCGTTGATGATCAGCACGGTTCCGCTCAACTCGTCATGGCGAACGGCCGGGCTCAGCCCCGCCAGCGCGTCGACGAGGTCAGCGGTGGCCCTGTCCACGTCGGCCTGCGCCGCGTCGAGGTTCCCTGCGAGGGTGCGCGCTACGGCCAGGGCGGCGGTGAACGTCTGCCATGAGGCCGGCGTGTAGAGGGAGGCGCCCGCAGCGATGGCACCGGCGGCGTCGATGGCGCCGGCGATACCTGCGAGATTCGCGCGTGGGGCGAGAGCGGCGAGGAGTGCGTTCAATTCGGCGACTGCGCCATCTGCGACGGTGCTGGGGGGATCGGTGGCGAGCAGAGCCTCAGCCGATTCCCACGCCTCGGCGAAGGGAGCCCACGAGGCCGGCGTGTACTCGGCCTTGACGAGATGCATGGCGTCCAGGGCGCCGAGGAAGCCCGCGAGCGCCCCCGCACCCGAATCCGGGGTGAGGCCCGCGAGCGCGTCGGCGAGGTCGCCGGCGGCCTGATCGACCGCGGCTTGGCTCGCCGGGGTGGCCAGCGCCGCCCTGGCGGCGGCCAGCGCCGAGGCGAATGCCGCGAAACTGTCTTCGGTATAGGCCCTGGCCTGAGATTCCAGGTCAAGGTCCTCGACCGTGTCGATCAAGGATGCCAGCGCCTCGGTGTGGATGGCACGGACCAGTCCGTTGATCGCCGCGGCGAGGGTCGCGGTGGCGGCTGCCGTCTCGGTGGCCTCGGCGTCATCGCCCTTGGCGATCACCTGGCGGGCGGCGGCGAGGGCGGTTTGGAGGATCTGCCAGGTCCCTGGCGTGTAGTCGGAGGCGACCAGCACCGCTGCGGCCGCGTTCAACGCGGTGGCGGCCGTGAGATCACCACGCAGAACCAGGGTGCCGAGGGCAGTGGACAATGCCTGCGCGGCGGCGTCGACGGCCGCCTGTCCGCTCGCGCCCAGCGGGTCGGTGGCGAGCAGCGCGCTCGCTGCCGCGGCCGCCGCCTGGACCGCGGCCCAGGATGTCGCGGTGTAGTCCGTCTGGTCGCGGGTGGCCACATCTGCGAGCTGGCCCTCCAACTGGGTCGCATCCACCGGAGTGGCCAGTTCAAGGTCATCGATCGCCGCACTCAGATCTGTTGCGGCATCGGACACCGCCTCCTGGGTGGCGTTGATGTCGACCACCAGTGTCCTGGCGGCGGCCAACGC
>JAISBQ010000380.1 GCA_031266115.1 Bifidobacteriaceae bacterium | reverse complement strand
CCGGCCAGAAGCCGACGCCAGAGCGGAGAAGCAGGAGTTGACGGCGGCGAAATTGGCCCTGAACGCCGCAGGACGGGCGGTCGCCCGAGCTGCGGAATCACTGGCCGAAGCCCAGGAGGCCGCCTGGACGACCGTCCCCTCCAGTGAAGTCGCCTTCATCTCCGACCTGCCCCGTCGAGTTGATGCGGCCAATATGGTGGTGGGCCAGATAATCGGAGCTGGTTCGGCAGACGGTGGGACGGACGCCGGGGAGGCGAGCGATGTCATCGTGTTGTCCGGCGCTCAGGTCGAGATCACCGCCCAGGTGCCTGGCAGCCAGGCCTTACTCGTCCCGGAAGGGTCGCATGCCACGATAACAGTAGTAGACGGTGCTGAAATCGCCGCCACGGTGGCGACTGTCTGTGCCGCGCCCGACTCGCAGGAGCACTGTGAGCTGGGCATCCGTGTCGCCGATGAACAAGACGTTGGCTCGGACGCGCTCTCCGGAAACGTGCGGGTGTCTATCACTGTGGGCACCTCGGCCCCTGATGCCCTGATCGTCCCGCTCGCCGCCGTGTCGAGCAAGATGTCCGGCCAAGCACAGGTCCAATTGGTGACCAACCTGGTCAAGGACGCGCCGACAAGCGACCAGGAGACCAGCATGGTCGCGGTCGACGTCGGGCTTTCGGCAGACGGCTACGTGGAGGTGCGACCTGTGGATGGAACGCTGCGACCCGGCGACTTAGTGGTGGTAGGGGTCGAGACCAGCGGCGCAGGAGTTGCACCGGAAGGTGTGGCGGGAGTTGTGACGGCAGACATGCCCGGGAAAGCATCGGGGGCCGTGCCAGAGGACGTGGCAGAGAACACGCCAGAAGCCGTGCTAGAGGATGCGGAGAATGTGGCTGGGACCGTGTTGGAGGACGTGACGGGAGTCGCGACGGGCGGTATGGCGGATGCGGTGGGAGCCGTGCTGGATACTCAATGGAAGCCACCATGAAAGCCGTAGGGCGGCCCATGATGCCCACCAAGCTGCCCAGTGCCAGGCCCCCCGCAGCCGCGTTGGTGCGAGTCTCCCGGTCGTTCCCGTCCGTGCTCGCCCTCGAAGAGGTCACTCTCACGGTGGCGAATGGGGATTTCGTCTCCATCATGGGGCCGTCAGGATCAGGCAAGTCCACTTTGCTCAATATCCTCGGCCTGCTCGATCGGCCTACCGCTGGCCATTACTGCCTGGGCGGCATCGATACTGGCAAGCTCACGGAGCGGAACCGTTCTTTGCTACGCGGAACGATGTTGGGGTTCGTGTTCCAGGCGTTCCATCTGTTGCAGCGACTCTCGGTGCTTGAGAACGTGATGTTGGGCATGGCGTACTCCGGCATTGACCGACGTGAACGTATCCGGCGCGCCGGCCATGCGCTCGCCCAAGTGGCAATGTCCCATCTGGCGGCGTCTTATCCGCGAACGCTTTCCGGTGGTGAGCGGCAACGGGTGGCGATAGCGCGAGCATTGGCCGGACGACCGGAGATCCTCTTGGCCGACGAACCTACCGGCAATCTAGATGGTGCCAATGCCGCTGGAATTCTCGAAGTGCTCTCCGGTCTCAACCAATGCGGCCTGACGATCATCTTGGTCACCCACGACCCGTCAGTCGCCGCATGTGCGTCTAAACGAGTGGCAATGAGAGAGGGCAGGTTGGAACAAGTGACATGAGAAGGCGCCGATTCCGACAGGGCGACGTTCGGGCAAAGGTCGTCAAAGTTGGTTGCAGTGGACGGTTCCAGCGCCGCAGGGACGGTTTCACCGTGCTGGATTCGGTGTCGCACAGCGTCATGGGCATGTCCTCACGTCCGGGGCGGTTGGCGCTGACGGTGTTGGCCGTCGCGTGGGGCATCGGTTCGTTGGTCGCGACCATCGGGTTCGCGCAGACCGGGGCTAGCCAGCTCGACGCGGTCTTCGACGCGGTGGCGTCGACGTGGGTCACCGTCAAACCGTCCGACGGCTCCGACGGCATTGCCGACATTGGCGGTGCCGACGTCACTGGTGGCACTGGCGGTGCTGGCGATACCGATGGAGTTGACATGATTGGCGTCACTGGCGTCACTGGCGGCATTGGCGGTGCTGACGGAACCGCAGTCTCGAAAAGCCCGATTCCCTGGGACGCCGCCGAACGTGCCGAGCGCCTGAACGGAGTGGTCCGTGCCGCCACGCTCACGGACATATCCGCCCTAGTCAAAGACGTGACCGCAGTGCCGTTCATCGACCCAGTCGCCGTCCGGCGACTCCAGCCGAATGTGGTGGCGACGTCGTCCGGCCTACTAGAAGCGGTCGCCGGGCAGATAGAGCAGGGCGAGTTCATCAACGGCTTCCACGAGCAGACCGCGCAACCGGTGGCGGTGCTGGGCCGCCAAGCCGCCAAAGCCTTGGGAATCCACCGCGTAGACACCCAACCCGCGATCTTCGTGAACGAGCAACCGTATGCCGTTATCGGTGTGGCCAGCGGGATGCTCCGGCACCCGGAGCTGGAAGACGCCGTCATCCTCCCGCAAAGCACGGCCCGCAACCAGTTCGCCCTGAAATCCGTCTCGGAACTCCTAGCGCAGATCAGCCTGGGCTCCGGCCCAACAGTGGCCAGCCAGCTCCCCCGCGCACTCGATCCCACCGGCCAGATCCACTACCTGATCAGCGCCCCGACGACCAAGGAGAACATCAAAACCCAATTGACCGCCAACGTGAACACCCTGTTCCTAGCCCTGGGCATAGCGGCCACAGCATTAGGAGCCATCACCATCGCCATAGTCACCTCCCTGTCGGTCATCGAACGCCGAGGCGAGATCGGCCTACGCCGCGCCCTAGGCGCCACAAGCCGCCAGATCGCCGCCCTCATCCTGACCGAGTGCGCCATAACTGGCCTGCTAGGCGGCCTGATCGGCACCGGCTCC
>JAISBQ010000331.1 GCA_031266115.1 Bifidobacteriaceae bacterium | reverse complement strand
GCGGGAACGTGGCGCGCCGCGCCGCGCGGCGCCCTGAAGAGGTTGTCCCCAGCTGCGCCGGTTCCGGTTGCGGTGACCTGGTTCGATGCGGCGGCCCGCCGCTCAGCCGATCCGGCACTGCTCCGCGCCGCGGCCCACCGATACGCGAACTACCTGGGACGAGACCGCGCAGAGGTGACCCAGCACACGAGGTGAGCCGGGCCACCCGGATGGCATCACCAGACCCGCAGCATCTTGGGCTCGGCTCGGCCCCCCAATGTGCCCGAATGTGGAAGCTTGTGCCCTGTTGTGCCCTGTTGTGCCCTGTTGTGTAAGCTTGTGCCCTGATGTGGAAGGATGCCGGATGCCCAGGACGTATGAGGAGAACCCGTTCACACCCACCTTCGGGATCACACCGCCCTTGCTGGTGGGACGCGACGCGGAGATCGCAGCCGTTCGGCGCTCGCTGACGCGAGGCCCGGGCGACCCGGCTCGCGCAGTTCTCCTCACTGGCGCGCGCGGAACCGGCAAGACGGTGTTGCTCAACGCCTTGGAAGACGCAGCATCGCAGCAAGGGTGGGCCGTCATCTCTGAGACCGTTCAGCCCGGTCTGGTTGAGGTGCTGACCCGCACCACTCTTCCGATGCTGCGTGCCGCGCTCGATCCCCGCGCCACCGATTCCACGCTCACCAGCGCCTCGGCGACGGTCTTCGGGATAGGTGGCGCCCTGACCCGGCAGGTCTCGGAGCGGCACCCGGCTGAACCGTCATTGCGCGATGGGTTGGAGAGCTTGGCTCGCATCCAGGCCGATCGAGGCTCCGGCGTGTTCATCTCCCTCGATGAGGTTCATCGCCATGAGATCGCCCAGATCACCCCTCTTTTCCACGCGATTCAGCACTGTTTCCGCCAGGGTCTGCCCGTCGCATTCGTCGCCGCGGGCCTGCCCTCCACGGTCAGTCGCTTGCTTTCCGATTCCGTTGTCACCTACCTGCGCCGGGCGGAACGCTTTGCCTTGGGCACGCTCCCAGACGCCCTGGTCCGGGCGGCCTTGCGTGAACCGATCCTCCGCGCGGGCCGGTCCATCTCCCCCGACGCGCTCGACCGGGCCGCCGATGCCGTTCACGGTTACCCGTTCCTCATCCAGGTGGTCGGGTTCGAGTTGTGGGAGGTGGACCCGGGAACCGCTCACATCGGCGCCGATGCCGTCGATGTCGCCCTCGTCCGTGCGGTGAAGACCGCGAACCGTCTGGTCCACGAGCCCGCGTTGGCGGATCTGTCCGATGCCGATCGGCGTTTCCTGGCCGCCATGGCCCGGATCCCGGGCGAGCCGGTTCGTCTGGCTGACATCCTTGAGCGCCTCGGCGCGACGCGCGATCACGTCAATAAGTACCGCGCCCGCCTCATTGCCGCGGAGATCATCGAACCGGCTGGCCGCGGCCTGATCCGCTTCGCTATCCCGTTCCTGAGCGAATACCTCCGCTCCCTCGGCACCGAAGCCGCCGGCAGCGAAGACGGATGATCGCCCACTCCCCGGCACGTGCCGTGCCATCGCCCGCAGGAGCGGAACCGGGGCGCCAGCGTCGATAAGACACACAGTGAGATGGGCCCCTGCGCCAGTTGCGTCCCCTCGGTGGCGGATAAGGCTTGGCACTGGTGGAGGGGTGGGCCGTGCCGTGGCGTGGGGAAGCGTGGACCACCCCCGGATAGCCGGCGAGCGACACGATTCCTGACGTCGCTCGGTCCACCCCGATGAAGGGACCGTGTGGTGAACTCATCCTCTTCGGGCCGATGCCGTCTGGCCGCCCTGGCAGCAGTAGCCTCCCTGGGTTCGGCCACAGTCCTCGCTCTCGGTGGGCAGGCCGCCCACGGAGCCGTCACCATCATCGGAGTGACGGTCGCCGTGGCCCAAGATGGCACTGCGCCGTTTGATCCGTCTGGCGGGCTGGATACGGGGCCGAACAACGGCATCGTCCGCGCGAATGACACCATCCGCTACAAGGTGACCGTGAGTTATGCCGAAGCGGTGGGTACGACAACCATTCAATCCCAGTTGCCTGTGGGAATGGCCTGGGATCCCAGCGCGGTGGCTTCAACGATCTGCAATAGCGGTCTGGGTGGGGCGATTTCGCCGGATGGACGCACGCTGACGTGCCTGCGAGAACCAACCGTGAGCCGTTACGGCAAAGAAGTATTCGAGTTCATTGCCCGCGTGAATCGCATGGCGAACAAAGCCAGGGTGACAACGAGATTCGCGGTTGGGCCGCTGACCTCGCCGATTTCCCCTGTTGTCACCGTCGCCTCGACCATGCGAACCGACCTGACTGTCAGTGGCCCGACGCTCCGCCACAACGAGACCTACGCCGGGCAGAAGGGCGCCATGATTACCGTCGCTGTGGGCCAGGGCATTCCCGCTGCCACCAGTCCGGTGGGCATGGACTCCATCGGCGGGGCCATCACGTACGGCATGGCTCGCCCGGCTGGGCTCGTGGTCACCGGGGCCAGGACTCTCCTCGGCGGGGGTGACAT
>JAISBQ010000165.1 GCA_031266115.1 Bifidobacteriaceae bacterium | reverse complement strand
CGCCCCAGACCCCCCGCCCGAGCTGGAGCCGCCACCCAGTGCGGAGGCTCAGCAGACCTAGTGCAAGAAGGTCACAGAAGTGATAACCGTCTGACATGACTGAGATGCTGGCGCGGGATCGCCTGCCCGCACTGGGCTCAGGACTATGCCAGGGCTGCTGCCGAGGCTGGTCTCGACATGCCTATGGAGGAGGCCGCGAGTGCGATCAACCACTGGATTGACGCCATCGTCGACGCGTGACGGATCCGGGAAGGGATGATCCCGTCGCGGTCGCAGAACCCGACCCGGTCCGTCATCGTCCGAATCTTCCCGCGGGCGGCCTCGCTTCCCAGGTTCGGCGGGGTTGGACTCGTAGAATCCTTCCCGCATCTCGGTGGCAGGAGGCATCAGCCCGCGGGTCCCGGGTATCCCTCTCTCACCGCCGCTGGGCACCGCGCGAAGGGCATCTGAATGGGCGACACCACGCAACTAGCGATTGAGTATCCGAAGCGCCGCGTCGGCAAGGCGATCTGGCACGGTGTGGTGATCGCCCTGGTCGCGGGCGCGGCGGTGGGGTACATCGTCCTCGCCCACTGGCTGGCGGATCGCGTCCCGGCTGGAGTGAGCGTGGCCGGTGTGGACATCTCCCACCTCACTCGTGACGAGGCGACGGCCACACTGGACGCCGAGCTGGCGGCCAAGGCGGCCGACGAGGTGGAGGTGGAGATCGACGGCGCGGTGATCGGCATCGACCCAGGTGAGGCAGGCCTGACGGTGTCCGCGGCTGAGACAGTGAACCCGTTGGTCGGTCTCACCTATGACCCGTTCGAGCTGTGGCGTCACGTGAGCGGCAGCGAGGACGTTCTGGCGGTCACGGACGTGGACCGGGGCGCCTTGGCGGCGACCCTGGAGGCCCTCGCCGACCAGACCGCCGTCCCCGCCGTGGACGGCACCATCTCCGTGGCGAACGGTGACGTCGCGACCACCGACCCAGTCCCTGGCCTGCGGATGGACGTCGAGGCCGCCGCCGATGCCGTCGCCTCGGGATGGTTCGACGCTCCGGATCCCATCGTGTTGCCCTGCATCCCAGACCCACCCATCGTGGACCAGGCGGCCCTGGACCGGGCGGCCACCGACATCGCCGAGCCCCTCCTGTCAGGGCCGGTGACGGTCGCCGTCGAGGACAAACGACTGGAGCTGCCGGTCTCGGTCCTCACGGAGGCGGCCTCAATCTCGCCCATTGAGGGGACGTTGCGGTTGAACCTCAACGAGGACGTCATCGTGGACGCGGTGAAGGCGCGCCTCCCCGAGGGCATCGAAGCGGTGGCGCGGGATGCCGAGTTTGTCTTTGTCGATGGGGTCCCCACCATCGACCCGGCGAAGGCCGGGCTAACCGTCGACTTCACCTCGATCACCGCCGAGGTCGCCATCGCGGCGCAGGCGACGGGCGAGAGGACCGCCCAGGCGACCATGACCGAGATCGACCCCACGCAATCCACCGAGATGCTCGAATCGATGGGCATCAAGGAGGTGGTGGGCGAGTTCGACACGCAGGCCTACGCCGACGCCGGCCGCACCGCCAACCTGGAGTTGGCCGCCGAGAAGGTGACCGGGGTGCTGGTCAAACCCGGTGAAACGTTCTCGCTCAACGAGACACTGGGCCCCCGCACGGCCGAGAACGGGTGGCATACCGCGGGAGTGGTCGAGAACGGGGTGCTCACCGAGGGGATGGGTGGCGGGCTGTCGCAGTTCTCGACCACCTTGTACAACGCCACCCACTTCGCGGGGTTGGAGGACGTGGAGCACCAGCCCCACCGCAACTTCTTCGACCGCTACCCCGAGGGCCGCGAGGCCACCTTGTGGGAAGGGGAGATCGACAACAGGTTCAAGAACAACACGCCGTATGGCGTGCTGCTCCGGGCGTGGGTGACGTCATCGTTGGAGGTCCATGTCCAGGTGTGGTCCACCACCTACTGGGAGGTCGAAAGCGTCACCAGCGCGCGACGCGACGTGGTGGCGCCCAAGGAGATCCGCCGTCCGGCCGGCCCAAACTGCAAGGAACAGGCAAAGGGTGCCCCCGGCTTCACCGTAGATGTCACGCGAACCTTGAGGCTGGGCGGTGAGGTCAAGGAGGAAGAGACCAAGACCTGGCGGTACGACCCGACCGACGGCTACGTCTGCGAAAAACCCAAGACCGACGATGACGATTAGCGAATCGCGGATGAGGACCCCCTGAGATCAGTCCCCGCCCCCGGCCTCGCGCCCCGACACCCCGTCGACCACCTCCCTGGGTGAGGGGGACACCGTTGCGCATCCCGGCCTCGCGCCCCGACACCCCGTCAACCGCCACGGGCGCTAGTGCCGGACCCCTGCCAACTCGGGTGGCTAAGGCCTGTTGGCGGAGGTTTGGCACTCGCGCCCGGCGTGGCGCCAACCCAGCCGAAGCCGTGACCTGGGGTGATGCGAAAGGTCTGGGCGCGGCATCGTCCGGGGGTGTACCGGACCCCTGCCAACTCGGGTGGCCAAGGCCTGTTGGCGGAGGTTTGGCACTCGCGCCCGGCGTGGCGCCAACCCAGCCGAAGCCGTGACCTGGGGTGATGCGAAAGGTCTGGGCGCGGCATCGTCCGGGGGTGT
>JAISBQ010000161.1 GCA_031266115.1 Bifidobacteriaceae bacterium | reverse complement strand
GTCCGTGCAGTGATGGCCGAGTTGGGGGAGGAGAAGATCGACATCGTCGACTACTCCGATGATCCGGCCAGGTTCGTCGCGACGGCCCTGTCGCCTGCACGGGTGACCTCTGTCGAGATCGTCGATCTCGCCGCTCGGTCCGCACGGGTAGTGGTGCCGGACTTCCAACTGTCCCTCGCCATCGGCAAGGAGGGGCAAAACGCCCGCCTCGCGGCCAAGCTCACGGGGTGGCGGATCGACATTCATCCGGACGTGGCCGAGGACTGACGCCGCTGTTCACTGCCCGGTGGCCCGCCCGCCTGGTGCGCCGCCTACCGGCCTGCGCGCTGCGGGACGATGGCGGCCGGCGCCGGCCTCTTCGGGGTCCGCCCATCCCCGGTGGATTGTCCGCGCAGATGGCGTCCCACCCAGGGCACGAGGTGGTTCCGCGCCCACGCCGCGTCCTCTCGCGCACGGGTCGCCAGTGGCGCGGGCTGCACCGCTGGCAGAGGTGCAGCGAAGTCCGGGTCGTCGGGCTCTAGGCCGAGAGCGACAAGGGCCGCGTTGGCGACTCGCCGGTGCCCTTCACCGGTCAGGTGAAGCCGGTCCGGCGCCCACAGGCGCAGGTCGCGCAGCGCTCGCATGCCCCACAGGTCCACCACATGGGCGCCGTGGCGTTGCGCGATGGACCAGGTTCCCAGGTAGTACACGGCTGCCTTGGTCCGGATTCGCCGGATGACTGGGGACTTGGCCGGGTCGGCGCTGGTGGCCAACAGCACGTCGGCCCCCGTGGCCCGGATGCGCCGTACCGCTTCCTCCATGGTGGCGAGCAAGGCGTCCACGTCACAGGTGATGCGCAGGATGTCGTTCCCGCCGGCCGCGAGCGAGACCAGGTCCGGCTTCATCCTCAGTGCCGGTCCCACCTGCTCGGCGAGGATCTGGTCCGCCAGCCTCCCCCGGATCGCGAGATTCGCGTACTCGAACTGTCTGGCGTCCACGCGTTCGACGCGCGCCGTCAGCGCCGCGGCCAACCGGTCGGCCCAGCCGCGCTGGTGCTCCGCCTCGCCCGGAGGGGGATCCCACAACCCCTCGGTGAACGAGTCACCGAGTGCCACGAACCGTCGCCACGGGATGTCGGGCTGCGGGTACGGCAGCCGGCGATCCGACGTGGGGGCGATGCCGTCGCGCGGGTGGGGTGCGTCATCGTGCGCGGGTGGGAGGCCTCGGCCCGCGCTCACGGCAAGGTCCAATCCACGGGCGGCGCTCCTTGGGAGGCAAGAAGGGTGTTGGCGCGAGAGAACGGGCGGGAGCCGAAGAAGCCGCGGCTGGCCGACAACGGGGAAGGGTGGGCTGATTCGATGCGTGGCACTGCCGGGAGGCGCCGGGCGAGCGAGCGGGCATCGTTGCCCCACAGGATGGCGACAAGCGGACCGCCGCGGGCGCTGAGGGCATCAATGGCGCATTCGGTGACCTGCTCCCACCCTTTGCCGCGGTGGGAGGCGGGCGTTCCCGGACGCACCGTCAACACTCTGTTGAGCAGCATCACTCCACGCTCGCACCAGGGGGTGAGATCGCCCGATGTTGGAGGCGTCACCCCGAGGTCGGCCGTCAACTCGGCGAAGATGTTGCCGAGGGACGGCGGAAGGGGACGCACCGAGGGCGGGACGGAGAACGCGAGCCCCATCGCGTGACCAGGCGTCGGATACGGATCCTGACCAACGATCAGCACCCTGACCTGTGCCATCGGGTAGGTGAACGCCCGAAGAACATGGGAGCCGGCGGGAAAATAGGGCCGGCCGGCGGCGTTTTCCGCACGAAGGAAGTCCCCGAGTGTGCGGATCTGAGACGTGACGGGTTCCAAGGCAGCGGCCCAGGCCGGGTCTACCACCTGTGCCAGGGGTGGAGGGGACACGTGGGCACAATACCGCGAGACCTCCTGATGGCAGCGGGAGGATCGGTGGATGGAAGGAGCCCCGGCGCCACGGGGAATGACAGCGGTGTGATTCGGCCGTAGGATGGAGGGCCATATCGGGGTCTGGACCCGTCCAAGGGTCAGCGGGCACCACGGAAGCAAGGAGGGGCACATGCGCGTCGATGGGACGGCTGTCCGGCAGTCGGATGAGGTGTCGGCCGGAACCGGGCAGGGTGCCGAGGGCAGTGGGCTCAGCGAACGGGACCGCGGGATCCTGATGTTCGAGCGGCAGTGGTGGCGCTACGAAGGCCCCAAAGAGGAGGCCATTCGCAATCTCTTCGGCGTTGATGCGACGAGGTACTACCAGATCCTCGGGACTCTGATCGACACCCGCGAGGCGCTCGTGTTCGACCCTCAACTCGTCAAGCGCCTGCGGCGCCTTCGCTCGGCGCGCCAGCGTTCACGTTCGGCACGCCGGTTGACCGACGGCCGTGACGAGCCGTTTACCGTTAGCCTGACCTCGTGAGTAAGAACTCCTACCCTTACCCCCCTGACGAATTCGATTCGGTGGATCCGAAGTCTCGCCCGCAGGAGGTCCACGCGGCCCGTCGCAGTACCTGGAGCAGGGTATGGCCGTTCGTTGTGGTGATCATCGTGGTCCCGATGATCGCGTTCGGAGTGGTCAAGGTGCTGTCCATGTGGGACAACCCCGATCCGGGGACCACGGATGCCGCGCCGCCGCCCACCGTCACGGACACCCAGACGGTGACCGATCCACCCATCGTGCCGTCCGATGCGGGTGGGGTGTCGCTGGACGGGGAGCCGGCGGATGCCCCGCCGGACGTGGGCGATGGCGCGATCTCCACCGAGGAGGCACCCGACGCCCCGCCTATCGATCGAACTGTGACGGTCACCGTTCTCAACGCCAAGGGCGAGGCGGGCCTCGCCGGCCGTGCCGCAGACCTGCTTCGCCAAGATGGGTGGACCACGGTGGATGCGGGCGATTATGAGGGCGATGCCGTCGATGGCGGCTCGGCCGTGTACTACGGCAAGAACGTGTGGTCCGCCTCCGCGCAAGCGGTTGCGGGGATCTTGAACATCGCCGTCGTCGACAAGGACACCGACGGCTCCCCCGACGGCCTCACCATCGTCCTGCGCCAAGATTTCGCCCTGTGACCTGCGGTTTGTCAAGTCGGTGACTCGCGCGCCGAGGCCCGGCGACCGGAACGAGCCAGCGATCTGCGATGCGGGTCACCGGGGCTTCGCCGTGCACTCTCGTGCCGAGAGTGCTAACTATGACTTAGCACTCTCGACACGAGAGTGACAATCATGGCGGGGCCAGGTGAGGGCTTGTGGGCGAGCGGGACAGGACCGCTCGGCTGCGGCTCGTCCGTCGCGGGCATCTGGCGAACGTCCACCGCAACAACCACATGTGAGGAAACTGCATTCGCATGGCCAAGATCATTTCCTTTGACGAGGATGCCCGCCGGGGCATGGAGCGCGGGCTCAACATCCTCGCGGATACCGTCAAGGTCACGTTGGGCCCGAAGGGTCGCAACGTGGTGCTGGAGAAGAAGTGGGGCGCCCCCACCATCACCAACGATGGCGTGTCGATCGCCAAGGAGATCGACCTCGACGATCCACTCGAGAAGATCGGTGCCGAACTGGTGAAGGAGGTCGCCAAGAAGACTGACGACATCGCCGGGGACGGCACCACCACCGCCACCGTGCTCGCCCAGGCTCTGGTGCGCGAGGGGCTGCGCAACGTCGCCGCTGGCGCGAACCCGATTGCTCTCAAGCGGGGCATCGACAAGGCCGTCGAGGCCGTCGTGGCCGCCCTCGAGGCTCAAGCCAAGAAGGTCGGGCCCAAGGAAGAGATCGCCGCCACCGCCGCGATCTCTGCTGGCGACCAGGCGATCGGCGATTTGATCGCCGAGGCAATGGACAAGGTAGGCAAGGAAGGCGTCATCACCGTCGAGGAGTCCAACACCTTCGGGTTGGAGTTGGAACTCACCGAGGGCATGCGCTTCGACAAGGGCTACCTGTCGATGTACTTCCAGACGGACGCTGAGCGCCAGGAGGCGGTTCTCGAGGACACCTACGTGCTGCTCGTCGAGTCGAAGATCTCCGCCGTCAAGGATCTCCTGCCCATTCTCGAGAAGGTCTCTCAGGTCTCCAAGCCTCTGGCGATCATCGCCGAGGACGTCGAGAGCGAGGCTCTCGCTCTGCTGGTGGTCAACAAGGTGCGCGGATCGTTCAAGTCCGTGGCCGTCAAGGCGCCCGGGTTCGGCGATCGCCGCAAGGCGATGCTGCAGGACATGGCGATCCTGACCGGCGCCACCGTCATCTCCGAGACCGTGGGTCTCAAGCTGGAGAACGCGACGCTCGACATGCTGGGCCAGGCCCGGAAGGTCGTGGTGACCAAGGATGAGACCACCGTTGTCGACGGTGCCGGTGATCCGGAAGCGATTGAGGCGCGCGTCGCCCAGATCCGCTCCGAGATCGATGCGTCCGATTCCGACTATGACCGCGAGAAGCTGCAGGAGCGTCTGGCGAAGCTGGCCGGCGGCGTGGCCGTCATCAAGGCCGGCGCCGCCACGGAGGTGGAGCTCAAGGAGCGCAAGCACCGCATCGAGGATGCCGTCCGCAACGCGCAGGCCGCCGTCGAGAAGGGCATCGTCGCGGGCGGCGGTGTCGCTCTCATCGAGGCCACCACGGCTGCGTTCGCCACGTTGACCCTCACGGGCGACGAGGCGATTGGCGCCAACATCGTCAAGGTTGCCGCCGACGCTCCGCTCAAGCAGATCGCCGAGAACGCTGGCCTTGAGGGTGGCGTCGTGGCGGAGAAGGTTCGCTCGAAGCCTGCCGGCGTGGGCCTCAACGCCCAGACCGGTGAGTACGAGGATCTCCTCGCAGCCGGGATCATCGATCCCGTCAAGGTGACCCTCTCGGCCCTTCAGAACGCTGGGTCGATCGCGGGCCTGTTCTTGACCACCGAGGCCGTGGTGGTTGACAAGCCGGAGAAGAACCCACCCGCACCCGCCGCCGATGGTGGCATGGGCGGCATGGACTTCTGATTCGCCTCAGGGCGTATCGACGAGGGCCGGGTTCGACCTTCCTTCAAGGGGAAGGCTGAACCCGGCCCTCGTGCCTGTCTACCTGGCGTTTTCCTGACCAGATCAACGGTTCGTGCCTAGAGCGGCGTTACCGGTTTGTCCCCAGCGGTGATGGTTAGATGGCACCCATGGGTGACGCCAAGAGGGAGATACGCGTTGGCATCATCGAAGATGAGGGCCTGCTGAGGTCGATGCTCGCGGACCTGGTCGCCGAACACCCGAGGATGCGTGTTGTTGGCACGGCGTCTGGGGCGAGCGAGGCGCGGGAGGTGCTTCCCGCCAGAAGTGCTGATGTGGTGCTCATGGATGTCGAACTCGGCGACGGCAATGGAGTCGCGCTGGGTGTGTCGATGCAGCGGGCGTCGCCCGGACTGGTGATCGTCCTGTTGTCCAGCCATGACGTGATGGAACTTGTCCTGTCGATCAAGGAGAACGTGCCTCGAGCGTGGAGCTATCTGTCCAAACGCTCGTCGGTGACCAGGGACGTGCTCTACCGCACCATCGAGGCGGCAGTGGCGGGCGAGGTGATACTCGATCCGGAGTTGATGGAGCGTTCAGCGCCGCGTGAGGGTATGCCGCTGGCCAACCTGTCCCCGGCGCAGCTTCAGGTCCTGCGGCTTGTGGCGCAGGGCTTTTCCAACGCCTCGGTGGCCGAGCTCCTTGGCCTGTCACGGCGGTCGGTTGAGAACCATTTGCAGGCGATCTACCGGGAACTCGGGATCACATCCCAAGAGGCTTCGCCGCGTGTGGCCGCGGTCCTGCAGTTCATTCAGCAGACGGCCAGGACCTGACGGACTGCGATGGCGGCGTCGAACCGCGGCGAAGGCCGGGACATGATCGGAGCGGGTCTGGTGGCGCTCGGCCTGTTCTCCATCGTTGCATTCGCTCAGTGGGCGACGTACAACCTGTGGTCCGGTCCCGCGGACTTTGGCCCCGCGGCGAGCATTGGCGCGGCGGCCGCGACGATCGCGATGGCGCTTGTGCCATCGGGCATCGTGATCATCGTGTTTGCGTCTGCGAAGGGGTATCGCTGGACGTTGGGGCGCCGGGTCGTCGCGCTGGTCGTGCTTCCGCTGGTGGCCTCCGCCGGACGCCTTGTCGGTCTGCGGCTCGTGTGGGGAATGGCGCTTGGAGACCTGCGGGCCGTCGCCGAACTGCTCAACGGCGTGGTGCCACCGCTCCTCGCCTTGGTGGTGGGTCTGTACTACGTCGACGCCCAGGATAGGGCCCGCCGCATTCAGCGCCTTGTCGCGATCCGCGAGATCGAGGCACAGAAGGCTTTGACCGACCTGGAACACGAGGAACTCCGCGTGCGCCGCTCGGTGTCTGACACCCTCCACGGTCGTATTCAGCAGCGTCTCGTCTTCATCGCGGCACGCCTCGCCTCTCTCGCCGAGGCCGCTCGCGACGGGGGCCGTGACGAGGAAGCGGCGGATCTCGCGGAACTCGTCGACGACATCGACCTCCTGCGTGAGGAGGAAGTGCGTCAGGTGAGCCACGCACTGTATCCGTCCGGCCTCGACATCGGCCTCCAGCAAGCGCTGCGACTTGAGATCGCGCGGATTCCTGCCACCCTCGGCGTCGATTATCGGGTGAGCCCCGCGGCCGCACGGGTTGACGATGTGACAAATCCGGAACTCAGCTCAGCGGACCGACTGCTGCTTGTCGCCGCCGTTGAGGAGGGGGTGACCAACGCCGTCAAGCATGGGGCAGCGACGGCGCTGCGCATCGGAGTGGATGTGGACGACGACCACGGCCGAGAGATGGTGGTGTTGACCGTCAGTGACAATGGCCATGCCGGCCTCGCGCGGGACGCGGACCACGAGGCCGACGGCGGCGAGGCGGAGGATCCGCGGAAGCACGAAGTTCGTGCGAACCGCGGTTCGGCCATGCCTCCGGGGTCACCCGCTGGCGGCGTCGCCTTCTCCGTGCCGGCCACGGATGGGAACGCGCCGCCGGACCAGCGGTTGACGATGTCGGGGCTCGCGCGCCTCGGACGCCGGTTGGCGACTCGTGGCGGGGGGCTGTCGTTCGACCCCGGCGACGGCAGTGGGGCCACGCTCCGCGTGTGGCTACCGCGCCCGGACGGTGCGCCGCCCAAGACCGGTGCTGCGCCCGTGGCTCCCGCCGCCTAGCAGGTCAACGGCCTGCGGCGAAGAGGGACATGGCGCGGTCCTCGGCCTCGGTGTAGGTCTGGCCGGCGGATGCGAGAGCGACGTTGATGCTCGCGAGGGATTCCTCGACCTGCTTCTGGGTGGCCTGCCACTGGGCGGCGACACCGGTGAACGCCGTGGCGGCGGCACCAGTCCAACTGGATTGGAGGTTGGTCAATTGGGCCATCAGCGAGGCCACTTCGGCCGAGATTGTCGCCATTGACTTGTGGACGCCGCTCGACGCGGTCGCGATCATGTCGGCATTGACCTGGTAGGTAGCCATGGTTTTCTCCTTGTTTGGGTGGGATGGGTATCGACTCATTTGAGTCTCGGGCATGTCAATCGGCTCACTGACAAGCGTGAACGCTTGACGTTCGCCGGGGTCGTGTCTATCGACTCATTTGAGTCTCGGGCACGTCAATCGGCTCACTGACAAGCGTGAACGCTTGACGTTCGCCGGGGTCGTGTCTACCGCGGTGAGCGGGACGCCCCGAGGCTAAGCGAGGACGAGACGTCACCGGTGGACGAACCTCTCTCGACTGTGGAGAACGCGTTATCCACAAGGTGTGGTGGCGGGCTCGGAGTCTGGAGTGAGGGCCCTATCGACCAGGTCGCGCGTGGCCCTGGCTCCGGCTTCGATGGCGCCCGCGCGGCACAGTTCGAGGGATCGGCAGGCCGACAGGCTCGGCGGAGGATACTGTGGCGGCAAGGAATCACACCACCCAAAACCCCAGAGCAGGAGTTCGCAGTGAACGCACGTCCCCCGAAGACTGTCATGGTGGGAACTGCGGGACCGCCCACTGCGAAGAGGCACTCCGATTCCACTCGTGACCAGCGCATACGTGGCGACGCCGACGTCGTGGATTTCCCCCACGTCGCGACCGTCACCGGAGGTACCGTCTTCCGGCCCACGCGGATTGCCGATTTCGGCGACATTGCCTTCTTGCCGCAGGTCGCTGACGTTCCCGAAGTCCAAAGCGCGGTGATCGCCGTGGAGATCGCGGACACGTCGCTCAGGGGGGCGATCGTGGTGGGCGCCGGCCCGGCAGGCGGCGCGAGCCGCGGCGATGGCCGCGGAACCGGAGCCGGCACCCAGGGCCAGGCTGGCACGGCGACCACGCCTGATACGGCGCGGACCATCGTCTCCCGGACGGTGCCCACGCCACCCGCGGGAAGTCCCGACGCCGTCGTCGCCGCGGCTGTCGCCATGATTTCTGGTCTGGTCCGGGACTCTGAAGGTGTGGTCGTGGTGAAGGGGATCGGTCTCGCCGTGCCCGGCATCGTGGACGAGGACAGCGGGATTGTCGTGGACTCGCCGACCTTGGGGTGGACTGACGTGCCATTCGCCCAGATGGTCCAGGACGAGTTCGATCTTCCTGTGGGGGTGGGGAAGGACATCCGGGTCGCCGCTCTGGCGGAGTGGCAATGGGGTGCCGGTCGCGACACCCGCGACATGGCGTTGGTGGTGGCAGGCACTGGGGTCTCGTGCGCCGTCATCGTCGGTGGCGATGCGGCCTATGGCGCGGGCTACGCGGGGGAAATCGGTCATGGGGGAGGGACGGACGGCGACCTGTGCGCGTGTGGCGGCCGCGGATGCCTCGAGACCTACGCCTCGGGCGAGGCCGTCGTCCGACGGTACGCCGAGGCCACGGGGGAGACGGCGGGCGACGCGCGCGAGGTCGCGGCGGCGGCCGAGACCGGAGACGCGATCGCTCGGGAGGTCTGGGATCAAGCGGTGGACGGCCTAGCCGAGGCGATCAGCGGCATCGTGCGCGCCATGGGGACGCAGCGCATCGTGGTGGGCGGTGGCCTGGCGGCGGCGGGTGAGGCATTCACGGTGCCACTCGCCGCGGCGATCCGCTCGCGGTTGACCATTCACCGAGCCCCGGAGGTTGTGCCCGCGGTGATGGGACCGAGGATCGGACTGTATGGCGCGGCGCTCATGGGGTTCCGTGCGGCCGGCCTGTGACCCGGCACCCTGCGCGCTGGGCGCGTTGCGGTCCGCATGGGGGCGCTTCTACTTGGCGTTCGTCAACTCATCCCAGAAGGCCGTCTGGTCCTCAATGATGATGTCGTTGAGACGGGTGTAGTTCTCCACAGCGGCATCGTCCGGCACCTCGTCCGTCCCGCCGTCTGGACGCTGGCCGGGCATGGGGACCTGGATCATCGGGGGAACAAAGTCACCTGGCAAGGACGGTGTGTCAGGGTCGAAGGCGTCGGTGGCCTCCTCGATATCGAAGCTGGGGCATGCCTCAAGGAGTGTGCGCAGGGCGCGGGCGGTGATGTCCCACGGCAGCACAGCGACCGGTTGGGTCATCCACCCGTCCGCGACGGCGGTGACATCGGCCAGGTCCGGGTAGCCGTGATTGCGGGCGCAGGCGACCCACTCGTTGGTCGCCTCGGCCTGGGCTTGCTTCTGGGTGAGTTCCTCGGCGGGGTCGGCATCTGCCTCCGGCTGGGTGTATCCAGACTCGACCCAGCAGCGCTCAAAGTCCCCTGAGTGATCCACGCCGTCCACGGTGAGCCCATAGTCGGTCGCGGCGGCCTCGAAGGCCTCCTGCACCTCGGCCCGGACCTCGCCGCTGGTCGCGGTCCACGGATAGCCGGCGCCGGCGTCGGGCACGCGCCAGATGACACTGTGGCCGTCCTCCCACGCGATTGATGCCTGGTCACCGCTGGTGCCCAGTGTGGACAGCGTCGCCGGCAGGTCGGCATCGGTCAGGCACGCATGGAGTGCCTCCGCGCTCGCCCGCTGGTCCGAGTAGACGGGTGAGTCGGCCGCTCCTGGAGCCTTCGAGGCAAGGGAGGTCACGCCATCGTCCCCGTAGGTGCATCCACCGACGATGCCGGCCCCCACCACAGCGACCACCGCGACGGTGATGCGGCGGTAGGGACGGCAGGGCGGCCGCGAGGCAACGGTGACCATATCGACTCCTAGTCTGCGGAAGGCTGGACGGTCAGGGCAAGGCGGGAGCCACCATAGCTCTCGGTCGAGTCGAGCAATCGGACCCGGCGGGTCAGGTCGGCGTGTCGGTGCGGCCCGGTGGCTCGCGCTCGGGGATGGCAGCCGGTGCGGGCCCTTGGTACTCGGGATGGGCGAGGCCTCGGTCTGCCGTGTCCGGGCTCTCGGCGAGAGGCAGTTCGACGCGGAACGTCGCCCCGCCGGCACTGCTGGTGGGGCGGACGGAAACTCGCCCACCCTGAGCGGCGATGATCGAGGCGACGATCGCCAAACCCAATCCCGATCCCCCCGAATCCCGCGACCGGGAGGCATCCAGCCGGAAGAACCGCTCGAACACCTTGCTCGCCAAGTCCGCCGGGATTCCGGGCCCGTGATCCCGCACTTCCACCACGCCTGCCGCCCACGCGCGCCCGGGCTCAGGCCCCTGCGGCCAGACCGCCACCTCGACGGGCGATCCTGCTGGCGTGTGCCGGGCGGCGTTACCCACCAAGTTGGCCAGCACCTGCCGCACACGCTGATCGTCCCCCATCGCGACGACGTCGACCGTGGACGGCGCCGCGGCGCCCCCATCGACGCCGGGCTGCCCCACGATCAGCCGGACGGGCCGGGATGGATCGAGCGCCTTAAGGTCCGCGGCGGCATCGGCGGCGAGGATGTGGAGGTCAACCGGCTCACGGTGCAGTGCCCGTCCCTCGTCGAGACGGGTGAGTTGGAGGAGGTCGCCCACGAGGTGACCCATCCGTGCGGCCTCGTCCTCAATGCGGCGCATGGCTCCCGCCAGTTCGCCCGGATCGGCGAGGGCGCCTATCCGGTACAACTCGCCGTACCCGCGGATCGCGGCGAGTGGTGTGCGCAGTTCATGCGAGGCATCGGAGATGAACTGGCGCATGCGCCGTTCCGAGGCGGTGCGCGCCGCGAACGCCTCCTCGATCTGGGTGAGCATGGTGTTGAGAGCGTTGGTCAGGGTTCCCACCTCGGTGCCGCCGGGCGCGGGGGGCACGCGCATGGTCAGGTCGCCGGCGGCGATGGTGGCCGCCGTGGCCTCGACCTGGCGAAGGGGGCGCAAGGAGCGTCTGACCAGCAAGAATCCAGCGACAGTTCCGGCAACCACCACAGCCAGGGCCGTTTGGAGGAGATTGGCCCACAGCTGGCGCACGGTCGCGTCCATCCCGTTGAGGCTGACACCCAGCGCGACGGCGGACATGCCGAATGGGGAGTCGATGATGGCCGTGCGCACCCGCCAACGGCCCGGCCCGTCCGCGGAGCCGACCGTGAACGGTGTCGCCGCCGCGCTCGCTGCGGCTTCAACGGTGAGGTTGTCCAGACGGGGTCCGAGGTGGGCCAGTTCCCATACCTCCGGGACGGTGTTGGAGCGCGTGCCGTCCGGCCTGAACGTCATCATCACGTAGTCGGTGGGGCCCGAGTTGCGTACGGTGGCGTCGATGGTGCGAACCGATTGCATCGCGGTCGACAACTGTTGGTCGAGTTGGGCCATCATCGCCCGTTTGAGGAGGAACACGTTGGACAGGCCCGCCACCGCGAGGCCGGCGAGCAGGAGTACGGCGATGATGGCGGCCAGGCGCAGCCGTAGTGGCACCCCGCGGCGGGGGGGGCGGGGCGGGCCGCCCCCCCCCCACGGGGGACCCCAAAACCCACCACTCAGAGGGTGGGTTGTAGAA
>JAISBQ010000366.1 GCA_031266115.1 Bifidobacteriaceae bacterium | reverse complement strand
CCAGGAACAACATCCCGGGGAGCAATGGGTCCAGGACGTGGCCCTGCTCCTCAGCGCACAGGCTCATGGCCGGCCGGAGTCCCCACCCCGACCGGCCATGAGCCTTCCCAGGACCACGCTCCCGCGCCCCACGGTCTCGCGAAGACCTTGACGGCGCCTGGCGCGGCTCATGTGACGTATGCTGGCATATGTTATTGTTGTGGCGTCGAAAGGAGTTGACCATGACCCAGACTGCTGCAGTGACGGCGAGGGCGGCGCTGTTCCACAATCGGGCCAATCAAGCTGTCCGCATTCCCAAGGCGATGAGCTTCGCGCACGATGTCGCCGAGGTACAGGTGACCAAAGTGGGCGATGTCCTCACCATCAAGCCCGTCCGGCCGTCCTGGGAGTCCTTCTTCGACAAGTGGATACCGCGGATGGAGGACGAGGACAGCGCGTTCTTCGACTACCTGGCTGAACGCCACCCTGTCATCGAGTTCGATCGGGTGGACTTGCCTGACGTGGATGAGCGGGGCAACAGGTGAGCGTCTACATGCTCGACACGAACACCTGCTCGTTTGTCATGCGCGCGGTGCCCGCGGTCGTCGCCAACCTCCGCCGGGCACAGGCCCGCGGCGCCGACGTGGTCATATCCGCCATCGTCTACTCCGAACTGCGCGACGGTGCTCTCGGGCCCAAGGCGTCCCCGAAACACGCCGACATGGTCGCCGATTTCACCTCGAGGCTCGACGCTGTGGTCCCATGGGACCACGCTGCCGCTGACCACACTGCACTGATTCGCCGCGACCTGCGGGTGGCAGGCCAATCTATTGGTGTCAACGATTCGGCGATCGCTGGACACGGCCTCGCCACCGGGGCCATGGTGGTGACCAACAACATCGCCGAATTCAGTCGCGTCCCGGGACTCCCCATCGAGGACTGGACTGTCCACCCCGTCTGACCGACGCCGCCGCCATGCCGCCCGGAGGCGACGCCCCGGCACATCAACACAGATCGATATTTTGCATCTGCATCGGTCTGCGGCACCTTCTCTGATCCGCGCATCCTCGGCGCCGGCGCCCGGAATCGCATCCGAGGAGGCGCCGGCATTGACAGTTGGTGGTGGCGCGCTGAGGGTCCCCGTGCTACACGACGCCCCATGTGGCGTAGCGGTCTTGGGGGCCCCGCCGTTGCGGCGCACGAGTCCAGCGGCCTGAAGCCTGGCGAGGTGGCGTCCAGCTGTGGGGTTAGTGAGTGAAGCGAGCCGCGCAATCTCGCCGGTGGAAAGGGGCGCCGCCTCCTGGCGCATGATGTCCAAGAGCGCCAAAGCCTTGGCGGGCAGATTCGCAGCGATCGTGGGATCCAGGCACTTGGTCATGGACAAGGTGAGGCGAACGGATTCGCCGGTGAAAATGTACGTAGGGTCGCCTAGTCCGGCATCGTGCATGGTTGCAAAGATCCGCCGGATTCCCTCCCCAAGCTCTTCGCCAATGTGCATGTCACCGCAAACTCGCACGATGCGGGGATTTCTGGCCTCGCACTCGATTCGCCCAAGCCATTGCGAAGTGCTCTATGCCCCATTGAGGACTGGACTGTCTACCCCGCCTGAGGCGACGTAGCCGCCACGCCGTGTGACCGTGAAGCACATCCGCGTGAGGCTTCGCGTGCTCCCAGCTCGGGCGGATCCCCCGGTGCCGCGAGTGGGCGCTAGGTCTCATGGTGGCCGGCGGCCTGCGGGGACACGCCGCCAACCAACTACCACAGGTCCGCGGCCGCACAGGCCCGCCCACGTGCTGGGACCTGGCCCGTGGTGTGGTGGGTCACTCACAACGAAACGGTTGGCTTTCGCGTTGACGCTGATCGCTGCTGGGTGGATTGGCTGAACGAATCGAAGGTACCCCGCAGCCACCGGTGGAGTTCTCCACCACTTACTAACGGAAAACTCCATCGTCTAGTGGCCTGTGAACCATGGTCGTGTACATGCCACGGGTGGTCGATCCTGAGTTGACAGAATCTCTCGCCTCGGCTGGAGCGGTGGTGCTGCGTGGAGCGCGGGCGGTCGGGAAATCTGAGACGGCGCGGCAGCAGGCCAAGTCAGAACTCAGGCTTGACGGTGATTCCCCGCGAGCGGTGCTCGCCCGTTCGCAGCCTTCAACCGCGCTGGAGGGCGACCAGCCGAGGCTGCTGGATGAATGGCAGGTCGCCCCTGGGTTGTGGAACCAGGTCCGGCGTGCAGTCGATGACGAACCTGGGCCGGGGAGATTCATTGTGACGGGCTCGGCGCAACCGGACGATGACCCAGCGCGGCACTCCGGCGCAGGCCGGTTCACGCGCCTGCTGATGCGGACCATGACGCTGGCGGAGTCCGGCCACTCCACTGGAGCGGTCACGCTGACCGGCATTCTTTCGGGGACGGTGGGACTCCGCGAATCTTGCATCGGTTTTCACCAGGTCGTGTCGCGGCTCGTCACGGGAGGCTGGCCGGGATGGATTCACGACGGTGAGACTGCCGCCCGCGGACGGATCGAGGCGTACTTGGACGACATCAGCGAGGTCGAGTTCCCCCAAGTCGCGGGAAGGCGCCGCGACCCGCGCCGATTCTGGGCGTTCCTGGAGACGTTCGCCGCGGTTACCGCCCATCCGGCTTCGTTCGCGACTATGACGAGACGCATGAATAGTTCGTCCGCTTTGGCTTTCGGCCAAGTGGCGGCATCCGAGTTGTACGACCTGGCATCGCGGCCGTTCCTGGTCGAGGACCTCCCCGCCTGGTCACCCACACTGCGGTCTAGGACCACGGCCCTGCAAACCCCGAAGCGACATCTGACCGACCCCTCGTTGGCGGCATGGTTGCTGCGGGCCAACTCAAACCGTCTGATCGGCGAACCGGAAACTACAGGCTTCTTGTTCGAGTCGCAAGTGGTTCACGACCTGCGTGTGTACGCCCAGGCGCTGGGCTGGCGGGGAGTCTTTCATTTCCGCGACACCAAGGGCCGCGACGAGATCGATGTGGTGCTCGAAACCGACACCGGCGATTGGATCGGCGTCGAGGTCAAGCTCGGAACGAATGGAGTCGACGCCGCTTCCCAGTCCCTGCTCCGGGTCTCGTCCCGCATGGCGCGTTCGCCCGCCGCGTTGGTGGTAGTCACCCCGACAGGTGTCGCCCACCAGCGGGACGATGCCGTGTTCGTGGTCCCGCTCACCGTCATGGGTCCCGGCTAGCACACCGGCGCTTACTTCCGCTTCGTTCTGAACAACGGTCTTGGCGCGAGATGTTCACTCGAACCGTCCAAGCGTGCGGGCACCCTGGGGGGAGCAAGGGGTCCGGCGGTGGCCATGCTCCTCAACGCACAGACTCATGGCCGGTGTGTCGTGTGTTGGTCGGCGTCGCTGCGGCCTCGCCACCGGGGCGACCGTGGTGACCAACAACACCGCCGGATTCAGCTGCGTCGCGGGACTCCCCATTGAGGACTGGACTGTCCACCCCGGCGCCGCGAGTGGGCGGCATCGGGGGTCGGACGTCATCGTCGGCTTGGCTAGGCTTAGGGGATGGCGTTCGAGCGCATCTCAGTTGACCCCCAGCGGATGGGGGGTTGCCGTGCATCCGTGACACGCGAGTCACTGTGACCGCGGTTCTCGGCCAACTTGCCTCCGGGCAGGGCACCGAGGAAATCCTGGCGGACTACCCGTACCTGACTCACGAGGACATCCTCGCCGCACTCGCTTTCGCAGCTGAAGCTACACGAGAGCGGGAGCTACCGCTCCTCACAGCATGAGGTTTCTGGTAGACGCGAATCTATCGCCGGTTGTTGCCAGCCACTTGCGCGCGGTCGGTTGCGAGGCGACACACGTCGCCGATCACGGCATCCTCCGCGCCACGCGTGCCCGTGCCGTTGCGTGGTACTCGATGGCCTGCCTCACGGTATGGCTGGGGTCCGGCCGTCGAGGAGCCTGAGGAAGGCTGCCGGACTGGTGACCAAAGGGTGCGGTGGGAAGTGTCGAGCGTTTCCTGTCACGAGGAATGCGCGGGCGGCGGCGACCTCGAAGAACGGCCGGTCATCCTCGTCCACCAAAGTGATTTCGACCCGGTCCGCGATCACTGGAATGGCCTTGGCTGCGAGGCCGGTCAAGACATCGCGCTGATCACTGGGACGAAAGTCGAAGCGTGGCCTCGCCAAGACTTCCGTGTACTCGGCCACTATCCGCGCGTCCCAACAGCACGTCGCCTCTCCCGCCAGCACCCGCATGACGACCTGGGACGGAACCGATCCCGGCTTGAGGAGCGCCGAGACAAGAACGTTGGTGTCCACAACCACCAGGACCGGGTCATGAGGAAGCGCCGGCGAGGTGGTCACGCCTGTCCCTCCGTGCGAGCGCGATTTCAGCGTTGATCTGGTCCATGGTCATGTCGCTGTTGCCCGCGTGCACCGACAGGGCCTGCACGCGGTGCATCGCCTGGATCGCTGCCACGCGTGAGAGTTGGTCGAGAGTCTCATGCACGGTGGCCCCGTCAACCTTCAGCATGATGGCGATCGGACGCCCGTTATTGGTCAGCACGAGTTGCCGCTCGGCCTCAAGCGACTGCCACACGGCACCTGCCTTGGTCCTCAGATCCCTGACTGTCACATAGTCTGTCATCCGCGCACAACCCCTCTCGGTATCCAACTGAGACCCGATTGTGCCACAGCAGAGGACCCGCGTGCCTGCGTGCAGCACGCCCTTCTCCGTGGGAAGGCGCCTGATAGTGGTGCACGGCCACCGCTCCCGACGGGCCTGCTGTCGTTTCGCTCGTTTCGGTGCGACAATGGTCGGATGAGTCCGACCGTCGTGCCGCCGCCAGCCGACGCCGAGCCGCTGGCTGAGTTTGAGGCCGTCGTCGCCAAGGCATCGCCCACCCCCAGCATCCGTGACGCCTTCACCAGCGCCGTGCGTGCGCTCGCCCGAGGCTCCGCTGTGCGCATTGAGCCGATGCCCGAGTGGCTGACCACTACCCAGGCCGCCGATCTGTTGAACATCTCGCGCACCACTATGGTCAAGATCCTGGAAGACGGAAAGCTCCCCTATTCCCGGCCCAATGTGCATCGAATGGTGCGCCTTGAGGACGTGGTGGCCTACCAGGAACGGCGCAGCGACAAGCGCCGGGCATTCCTGCGCGACCTGACCCGGCAGACAACCGCGGATGGATCGTTCTTCGTGACCGCAGCTGAGGCTGACGCGGTCCGGGTGCGCGCGAAGGGCGGCTGAGCTTGTCCGTCCTGCCAGTCTTCGTCGACGCGAACGCCTTGGTCCCGATCTCGTTGACGAACCTCCTGCTCCGAATCGCTGAGAAGGGCGTCATTGAGCCCTTCTGGTCGGAATCGGTGCTGGAAGACGCCGGCCGCTGAGCGAAAGCGATCAGCACGGACGAGCCACCCGCCGAGATCGACCGTCCGTTCCAGGCGATGCGTGACGCCTTCCCCGAGGCTGCCATCGACGCGACAGGCCTGAACCCAGAGGAGTATCCGTCCAAGGACCTCGACGATCGCCTGGTCATCGGCGCAGCCCATCGCTCCCCAGCCAGCCTCATCATCACCCGCAATCTCGCGGACTTCCCCAGCGGCACGCTCAAGCGCTATGGCATGGAAGCTCAGACTGCCGATCACCTGCTCCTCGACTTGCTGACATCGAACCCGGACCACGTGATCGCAGTCCTGGGTGAGATGCAGTCGGATACGAAGAACCCGCCGCTGACCATGAATGAGATGCTGAAGAACCTCGACGCGCTGGTGTACCTGGCTTCGCTGCCACCGTCAGAACGTGGCTGGCGGAGGACAGTGCGTTCGTCGACTACCTGGCGGAAAGGCACCCTGTCATCGAATTCGACCAGGTGGTACTGCCTGACGTGGATGAGCGGGACAACCCGTGACCGGCTAGCCGAGATCCGGCAAACGCACTCGCGTCTTGCCGGGCGCCACTGCGCAACGTCGGTCTAGCTGCGCCTGGGCTGTTCGGCCTGGTGGGTCTGGTCCGACGCCGGCTCGGCGGCTCCGGCAGTTCGGCAGTCCCAGCAGACGCCGATTGTCATGTGTTTGCCGCTATCCAGGCAGCGCAGGCATCTGTCGCCGCGGTACAGGACGGCTGGCGGGTTGTTGGTCGCCGCGTCTGGCGCCACATCGAAGGCCGCTTTGTGAGTGGTCGCGGCCATCGGGTGCTGGCGTCCGATCCTGGCATGGAGCAGCTGTGGTGTCCGGGCAGGCCGACTCATCCTGGCCGCCATCCGTCGCACTGCCTGAGCGTAGGAATCCGTGGAGACGCACTCCGCGAGGAACAAGTCAGGATTCACCGCCACGAGCCCGGAGGCGGCGAGTTCGACCTCGCTGAAGTCGTCCACGTCCTCCGTGACGATCACCACAGCGCCGGCCGCGGTCGCGTCGGCGAGTACTTGCCGGTCCTTGGGATCGGTCTTGGGGAACCGTGACGAATCCGTCCCGGTCGGCGTCAACTCCGAGGCCGCACGCTCCCGCACACTCTGTGCCGTCGCCTGGCCGGGGCGCATCCGCCGGTCGGCCTCTTGCTCGACGTGGCGGCTCCACCCAACCGTGAAATTGCTGGTGTAACTGGAGAACATCAGAAGCGACCGGGTCACCGGCCTGGCCAGCACATTCGCATCAAGAAACACGACCAGGCCAGGTGGGTCATTCCTCATCGCCGAAAAGTTCCGTTTCGATGTCCGGGGCGACTAGATCGGCGACCGCGTCCATCTGCTCGTCCCACAGGCGGCGGGCCTCCGGGTACGGGATGCGATTGCGGTTACCGACCTTGACCACCTTGATCTCCCCGGCCGAGATACGCCTGGAGATCGTCGAGCGCGAGACCATGAGCCGGCGCGCCAACTCGTCGGGGGTGAGCATCCGCGTCTCGACGCTCACCACCACCGTCTGCCCGCTACGCGCGGCGTACTCAACGAAACGGATCAACGAGTCCCGCCACGCCGGCTCCCGGCCGGCAGCACGAACGGCCTCTGGTTCCAAGGTCATCACTGGTGTGCTCATGCTCGCAGCCTACCACCGATTGCACACACAACTAATCCTGAGTGTGCATCCGCTTCACTATGGCCAGCCGTGCTGAGCCCCTGATTCGATGAGGCGTGAGGCGCGTTGCTGAACACGGTCAGGCTCGCCCGTTGGTGTTGGACGAGATAAGGGTGATTGTCGGACTTCGGCTACCTGCTCGACACGAGCGCCTGCTCGTTTTCATGTGTGCGGGGTCTCATGTTGGCCGGCGGCTTGCGGAGACACCGCCGGCCGCCCAGTAGCTTAGCTTAGCCTAACCTAATGTCGCAAACCCGTCGGCGTCTCCATCATCTAGACTGGCCCGGCGGATTCCCGCTGCTCCCACCGACGAAAGCCGAGTCTCACCATGCCCATCCGCCATGACGTGCGTAACGTCGCCATCGTCGCGCACGTCGATCACGGCAAGACCACGCTCGTCGATGGGCTGCTCTGGCAGACCGGCGCCTTCGGTGATCACGCCAACGTGCCCAAGCGCGCCCTGGATTCCGGCGACCTGGAGCGTGAGAAGGGCATCACCATCCTCGCCAAGAACACCTCGATCCACTACCGCGGCCTCGCCACCCAGACCCCCACGGACGATGCCGCTCCAACCCCCACCGGCCGGCAAGGCGCCACGCCCACCCCCATACTCACCCCGACGCCTCCCGCATCCCCAACCCTCACCCCCGCCGCTCAGGCACTGGCCGAGGCCGGCGGGACGATCACGATCAACGTGGTGGACACCCCCGGCCACGCCGACTTTGGTGGCGAGGTGGAGCGGGGGCTGTCGATGGTGGACGGCGTGGTGTTGCTGGTGGACGCCTCGGAGGGGCCCCTGCCGCAGACTCGGTTTGTCCTGGGCAAGGCCCTCGCCGCCGAGCTCCCGGTGATCATCGTCATCAACAAGGTGGACCGCTCGGATGCCCGCATCGCTGAGGTGGTGGCCGAGACCCAGGACCTCCTGCTCTCCCTCGCCGCCGACCTCCACGAGGACAACCCGGCTCTCAATCTGGATCACGTCTTGGACGCGCCCATCGTGTACTGCGCCGCGAAAGCCCGCCGCGCCTCACTGAAAGCCCCCGCTGACGGCACTCTCCCCGAGGCTCCCAACCTCGACCCTCTGCTGCGCACCATCGTCACCACCATTCCGGCCCCGACCTACACCGCAGGCGCCCCACTGCAGGCCCACGTCACCAACCTTGACGCCTCCCCATTCCTCGGCCGCCTCGCGCTGGTCCGTGTGTACGAGGGTGCACTCAGCAAGGGCCAAACGGTCGCCTGGATGCACGCCGACGGCTCGGTGCAGGCCGTCAAGATCACCGAGTTGTTGGCCACCGAGGCGTTGGAGCGAGTCCCGGTGGACCAGGCGGGACCGGGCGACATCGTGGCCGTTGCCGGCATCGACGCGATCATGATTGGGGACACACTGGCAGACCCAGCCCAGCCCACACCCCTCCCGCCCATCACCGTGGACGAGCCCGCCATCGCCATGACCGTCGGCATCAATACCTCGCCGCTGGCCGGGCGGATCAAGGACGCCAAGGTCACCGCGCGCCAGATCAAGGACCGTCTGGAGCGGGAGCTGGTGGGCAACGTCTCCATCCGCGTCCTACCGACCGATCGCCCCGACATGTGGGAGGTTCAGGGTCGCGGCGAACTCGCCCTGGCCATCTTGGTCGAGACTATGCGACGGGAGGGGTTTGAGATGACCGTCGGAACACCGCGCGTGGTGACCAAGGTGAGGGATGGGATCCTCCACGAGCCGATGGAGAGGATGACCGTCGATGTCCCGGAGGAGTTCCTGGGAACGGTCACCCAGTTGCTGGCGGCACGCCGCGGACGCATGGCGACGATGGCGAACCACGGCTCCGGGTGGGTCCGCATGGAATTCACGGTGCCGGCCCGGGGGTTGATCGCGTTCCGCACGCAGTTCTTGACCGAGACTCGCGGGACAGGGATCGCCTCGTCGATCGCGGCGGGATATGAGCCGTGGGCCGGTCCGATCGAGCTGCGCACCACGGGGTCGATGGTGGCAGACCGGTCAGGCGCCGTCACCGGGTACGCGCTGTTGGCGTTGCAGGAGCGTGCCAGCTTCTTCGTGGGTCCGGGGGAAGAGGTCTACGAGGGGATGGTGGTGGGCGAGAATCCCCGGAACGAGGATATGGATGTCAACGTCACGCGCGGCAAGAAGCTGACCAACATGCGCTCTTCGACGGGCGAGGAGCTGGAGCGTCTGACCCCGCCGCGCCGCCTCACCCTCGAACAGGCCCTGGAGTTCGCCGCCGATGACGAATGCGTCGAGGTCACCCCTCGTGACGTGCGGATTCGCAAGGTGGAATTGAATGCTGAGCAGCGCGCCAAGGCCCGCGGCCGTGCCAAACGCGCCGACGCTCCAGGAGACGTACGATGACGTCCCCCACCCCTGCCAGTTCCCGCTGGGCATATGCCTGGCTGAGGGCCGCATGGGTGGCGCCGGTGACCAGTGGGCTCGGAATGGTGGTGCTTGCCGGCCTAGCGACATTCGCCCACGCATCGAGGTGGACTCTCGGGCCGTGGCGCGATGCGCCCCTGGGGATCGTGCTGGCGTGCGCCGCGGTACTCGCCGGGGCGACCACCGTCCGCGCGTGGGCAGGGTACTGGGGAGTGGTGGCCGCGGCGGTGGGCGCGTTCGCGATCACCCAGGTGATGGCGATGATGGGCCCTGGCGGTGACGTGCTCATTTCGGCCCAACCCCTGGGCCACGCTTGGCTTGCGTTGGCGCCCGCCGCATCCGTCGCTGTCGCCTTCGCCCCGGCCCGCTGGTTCGCCGACCCACCCCCAGACCTCCCCGAAGCCGCCCCAG
>JAISBQ010000141.1 GCA_031266115.1 Bifidobacteriaceae bacterium | reverse complement strand
CTGACCTGGAGGCGCTGGGAGTCAACGCCCCGATGGTGGCCGACCGTGTTGGTCCCGACGAGGTCGCCGAGGTCATTTCCGCGTGGACGGGGATTCCCACCGGCCGGCTCCTCGAAGGTGAGACGGCCAAGCTCCTGCGGATGGAAGAGGTGATCGGTGGGCGACTGATTGGCCAGAAAGCCGCTGTGACCACGGTGGCCGATGCGGTGCGCCGGGCGCGGGCCGGGATTGCCGATCCTGACCGGCCCACGGGATCGTTCCTCTTTCCTGGCCCCACGGGTGTGGGTAAGACGGAGTTGGCGAAGGCGCTGGCGGATTTCCTCTTCGATGACGAGCGCGCCATCGTCCGGATCGACATGTCTGAATACTCCGAGAAGCACTCGGTGGCCCGGCTGGTGGGAGCGCCCCCTGGGTATGTCGGCTACTCCGAGGGCGGGCAGCTGACCGAGGCGGTACGTCGCCGGCCCTATTCGGTGGTGCTTCTCGACGAGGTGGAAAAGGCCCATTCGGAGGTGTTCGACCTTCTGTTACAGGTCTTGGACGATGGCCGTCTGACCGATGGCCAGGGACGCACCGTCGATTTCCGCAACACGATCCTCATCCTCACCTCGAACCTGGGCTCGCAGTTCTTGGCGGATCAGACCCTGAGCCCGCCCAAGGCGCGCGAGGCCGTCATGGCGGCGGTGCGAGCGGCCTTCAAACCCGAGTTCGTCAACCGGTTGGACGATGTGGTCGTGTTCGACTCCTTGTCGATGGATGAGATCGAACAGATCGTGGACTTGCAGGTGGCGGCCCTGGCCAAGCGCCTTGAGCAGCGGCGTTTGACGCTCGACGTTACGGGCGGGGCGCGGGAATGGCTTGCCCTGGATGGCTACAGTCCGGCCTATGGTGCGCGCCCGCTGCGCCGGCTCATCCAGCGCCAGATCGCGGGCCCGCTGGCTAAGGCGCTCCTGGCGGGCGACGTTCATGATGGCGATGTGGTGAGGGTGGACAAGCGCCTTGCCGATACGGCGCTGACGCTGACATCGCGTGGACCCGACCCCGAGGGCACGGGTGAGGTGACGGCGCCCACGCCGTGACGAGCGGCCGCTCCACCCCCCGCCGCCCGGGACGGGTAACCTGGCTGCGCACCAGCGGCGAATGGCATGAGGGCGGTGGGCGATGAGGTCGAAGCCAGGGGGCCGGTTGACCCTGCGGGCGGTCGGCGTGGGTCGCGACTACGAGGATGGTGCCGTGCTCGACGGGGTGGATCTGACGCTCACGCCGGGCGAGCCCCCAATGGGAGTGATCGGGCCCTCCGGCTCGGGCAAGACCACCTTGGTGAACGTCCTCATGGGCTGGGATCGTCAGTCCCGCGGCGGCATCTCCCTAGGCAGCGAGAGCCCCTACCGTCCGGCCCGCCGCGCGCGGCGGACGGTCAAGGCCGCCTTGCGTGGGGTCCACGAGGAGGCCGACCCCACCATCAATCCCTCGGCGGTCAATGGCAAGGTGCTTGCCGCCGCACGCCATCTCGCCGCACGCACTCGCCGTGATCAACCCCTCGACGATGACGCCCTGTTGCGCCTCGTCGGCCTGGCGCCCGAGGCGCTGGGCAGGATCCCACGGGAGACCTCGCTGGGGGAACGCCAGCGATTCGCGATTGCCCTGGCGTTGGCGACCGATCCCGACATTCTCATCCTCGATGAGCCCTCCACGGCGCTCGACCCCCCCACGGCCGCCGACGTGCTGGGCCGCGTCGTGCATCACGCGACCGCCCGTGGCACCGCCGTGCTGATCGTTTCTCACAACCTCGCTGTGATCGACGCTCTGACCTGCGACGTCATCGTCCTGTATGAGGGCAGGGTCGTCGCGCACGGGACCCTCGACCACCTGCTCGCCTACCCCGCCCACCCCTATCTGGCCGAGTTGGCCGCGATTCGCAGGGCTGAGGCGGCCACCCACCGACCGGCCGCCGACGCGCGCGCTGGCATGCCGGACTCTGCGCTGCGTCCGGGATAGCGGGACCAGCCTGTCAGCGGGCCCCAAGCCCGTCCGCGATGTCGATCTCGACGGGCACGTGGTCCGAGGCACCGCGTCCGGCCCGCTCGTCCCGCACAATCCGCACCGCGGTCACCGCCTCGGCCACGGCGGGGGAGCAGTACGCGAAGTCGATGCGCATCCCCTGGTCGCGGTGCCAGCGTCCTGCCTGATAGTCCCACTGGGTGTATTGGCGCTCGGCGGGGATGAACTCGCGGGTGACCTCGCGATATCCGGCCTCGCCGAACGCCGCGAAGGCACGGCGCTCGGCTGGAGAGACGTGTGTCGCGCCATCGAAGTAGGTGACATCCCATACATCGGTGTCGAGGGGGGCCACGTTCCAGTCTCCGAGCAGAGCGATGGGTGCGCCGGGCGCCGCCTCCAACCATCCGTGGGCCGCGTGCGCCAGGGCCTCCAGCCAGGTGAGCTTGTACGCCATGTGTGGGTGTGTAGCGCTGCGCCCATGGGGCGCGTACAGGCTCCATATCCGCAGGGGGCCGCAGGTGGCGCCCAGGGCACGCGGCTCAACGGCGGGGGGATCGCCGAAAGGGGGTTGACCGGGGAAGGCGGGAGCGACATCGTCCAACCCCGCGCGAGAGATCACCGCCACACCGTTCCATTGGCCGGCGCCGGCGGCGGCCACCTCATAGCCGGCGGCCTCGAACGGCTCGCGAGGGAAGGCGGCGGCCGCGACCTTGGTCTCCTGGAGCGCGAGAACGTCCACGTCGGCCGAGGCCAGGTAGGCGATAACTCGGTCGATCCGGGCGCGGATGGAGTTGACGTTCCACGTGGCGATGCGCATGCGGGGCAGGCTAGCCCACCGCGCCGGTCGCCTCCGGTGCACTGGCCGAGGGTCCCGGTGAATGAGTGGCGCCCAACCGCGCTCACGGGGAAGTGCGTAGGCTGGGCACCATGGGAACAGCGCTGATCACTGGGGCAAGTGCGGGACTGGGGCTCGAGTTCGCCTGGCAGTTGGC
>JAISBQ010000129.1 GCA_031266115.1 Bifidobacteriaceae bacterium | reverse complement strand
AGGCGGCGCTCGGCATAGTCGAAGGCGAGGACCTCGCGCACCCCTTGGAGCGAATCGGTGACGTGCTGGGCGATGGCGCCGCGCCCGGCTCGCAGGCCACCCGCTGCCTCCTCGGACGACCGCCGACCGATGAGGGGGGTGACCAGCCCGGCGAACGCCATTGCGGCCGCGAGGACTCCGGCCGCCCATGGGCTCACCGCACCGGCCATGTAGGCGACAGTTCCCACGGGGACCACGACCGCGGTGACCGCCGGCGCCAGGGTGTGAGCGAAGAACACCTCGACCCTGTCGACGTCCTTGGTGACGCGCGCAAGCAGATCGCCGGTGGAGCGTCCCTCGACCGCGGCCGGCGCCTGAGGAGCGAGGGCGTCGTAGAAGTAGACCCGAATCCTGGCGAGCGCCGTGAAGGCGACAAAGTGGCCTGCGAATTGCTCGGCGTAGCGCGCCACCCCCTTGACCAGCGACATCGTAACAAGGAGCCCGATCACGGCCCAGAACGATGGTGGCGCAGCGCCATCGTCGGCGGCCTCGCCGATCGCCCATCCGGCCACAGCGAACATCGCGATCCCGCTGACCAAACCGACGATTCGGGCGAGGATGGACCACACCATCGCCACGAGGACCGGACGGGCTAGGTGCAGAAGCCGTCGACGGCACTCGCTCGCCGGCATCGGCGCCGCGCCGTTCACGAGGTGCCCCTGCTCGCCGGAGTGACGATGCCATCGCGCAGGACGATGACGCGGGTGGCCGATCCGATGGTGGCGGGCCGATGGGAGATGGTCAGGACCGCGCGCCCATCGGCCAGACGGTCCAGCGCGTCGAGGATCGCTCGCTCCGAGGCAAGATCCACGTGAGCTGTGGGCTCATCGAGGATGAGAATGGGCGCGTCTTTGAGGAAAGCGCGGGCGATGGCGACGCGCTGGGCCTGGCCGCCCGACAGGGCCAGACCCCGCTCGCCGACGGGTGTCGCCAACCCGGCGGGAAGGCTGCGGACCATGTCGGCGAGATCGGCGGCGGCCAGTGCTTGCCACACGATGGCATCCGGTGCGCCCGGTGCGGCGATGAGAAGGTTGTCGCGCAGTGTGCCCGTGAACAAGTAGGTGTGTTGGGCGACGACCGCGATTTGGGAACGGAGCCACGCCAAGGGCTGGGTTCGCGCGTCGCGACCCGAAACCCACACCGTCCCCGCGAGCGGACGGAGCATCGCCTGGGCCAGATCGGCCACGGTGGTCTTGCCAGCCCCGCTCGGGCCGATCAACCCCACCCGTTCGCCCGCGTGGACGGCGAAGGTGACGTCGCGCAGTACCGGTGCGGCGTCATCGTAGGCGAAACTCACGTTGGTGAACTCCAGCAGCGGCGCCGGCCCCTCGCCCCGCGCGTGGGAACGTGGCGGGGTCGCAGGGTCGCGGTGAGCAGCACGGGAACTATCGGGTTCGCAGATCACCGGCGGCTCGCCGCGGAAGGCCTTGATCTCGCGGATCGACGCCAACCCACCCATGCCGATGTAGAAGAACTGCCCCACACGGTCCAGCGGATCGAGCAGAAGCAACGCGCACAGCACGAGCGCGAGGCCTTGACCCGCCGTGATCGCCCCCGCATCGAATCTCACCAGCGCCAGGCCCCCGGCCGCCGTCACGAACGCCAGGCTGAACAGGCTGTCGACTATCAGCAGCACCAGCTGGTTTCCAGCGAGCAAGCGCATGACGTGGCGGCGGACGTCCTCGGCCGCTCCGGCCAGCCCCCGCCCCATGTCCCAGTGGGCGCCGAGCAGCCGCAACGTCCCCAGTCCCTGGATCGCATCGAGGAATTGGGCGGACGCCGCCCGCGAACTCGCCCGGTAGGCCGAGGACACCTTCCGGAAGATAGACTGGAAGACCCCCAAGGTCGCAGGGATGGCCGGCAGGGCGATCGCCAGCACCAATGCGCTGACCGGATCCACCGCCGCGCCAAGGATCGTCAGCACCGCCAACGGCACGGCCAGCGACCCGATCATCGGGGCGAGGAAAGTCCCCCGATACGCAGCGGCGCGCTCCACGCCGTCGGTCGCCGTGGATACGATCCGTCCGGCACGCTCGCGCGTCCGCTCGGCGGCACCCAGGGCGAAGATGTGCCGCACCACAGCGGCGCGCTCGCGGTGTTCTTCGCGTGGCTGGTCGCGTCCGGCGAGCGCCGGAACGCCCCATGCCGCGAGTGCGGCGACGATGACGGTTCCCGCCATCACTGCATAGTCCCGCTCGGCGGGTCGCACGCCGCCGCGGACGGCATCGAACGCCTCGCCGAGCGTCAGGTAGCAGACGGCAAGCGCGCATCCACCGCCGATGGCGAGGACGACGGCCGCCGCACGGCTCACGATCGGCCGGCTGCTGGCGGACAGGGCAAGGCGGGGCATCGCCAGCCAGTCTAGACCGGAAGTTAGGGTTACCTCACTGCGCCGGCGGGGGGCGCGGTGTGGCGCACCCGGCGCCACGACGGGTCTGGCGCCACGGCTTCGGCGAAGCCGTGGCGCCAGACATCGACACTAGCTGGCGACAATCACCTCAGGTGAGGTGCCGCTGATGGTCAGGCCGTGGTACTTCAGGGTCCGCGTGACGGCGATGACGTTCCCCAGCTTTTCGCTGGACGGCAGCTTGTAGGTGCTCGCCGTGGAGAACCTCGTGCCGTTGCGGGTCCACTCCCGATTGATCGACGGCCAGCCCTCCGGGCCCCCCGCCGTGAGCCTGGAACCAGGAATCGGATCACCCGAGATAGCACCAGCCAACGCCGACGGATCGAACACCTCGACCGTAGCCGTCGCGCTCACACCACCATAGGTACCCGTGATAGTGCACGTCCGACGCGAAGGAGCCTCACCGGCCGGGAACGAACACCCCTCACCCAACGAATAGGTATAGACCGTCTCGGTAGCACCGGCCGGAATCACGTTCTTCAACGCATCCTTCGCCACCGCCGTCACCTCGACACCACCAGCACTGGTAATCGCCGTCACCTTCGGTGTGATCGCCAACGTCGCCGCACCCCCAACACCGACCGTCAACGCCGGAGCAGAACCACTGATCGTCAAGCCCTGGTACGTCATCGTCCGTGTCAGGCCAATGACATTCCCCAGGGCCTCCCCGGATGGCAACCTGTAGCTGGATGCCGTGGAGAACTGGGCACCGTTACGGGTCCAGGCGAGCTTCACCGTGGGCCAGCCGGCGGGCGCCTGGGCGCTCAGCGTCGATCCGGGGATCGCGGTGCCGCCGATGGGCGCCGCGAGGGCCGAGGGATCGAACACCTCAATGGACACGCGCGCCGTCAGGCCGTTGTACGTCGCGGTGACCGTACAGGTCCGGCGCGATGGCGCCTCGCCCGTGGGGAACTGGCAGGAATTGCCGTATGAGTAGGTGTACGTCGCCGCCTGCGGCGCCCCGGGCAACACCACGCCGGCACCGTCCTTCGCCACCAGGGTGAGAACGGGGGTGGCCGTGTTGACCATGGCCGTGCGGTCGGCCGTCAGGGTGAGGGACGGGCCCGTCGGGGTCGGGGTTGAGGTGTTGCCACGGAACAGGCCCAGCCAATTGATGCCGCCCAGCCAGTTCGTCAGGTTTTCGCTACCGCCGGTGATGCCGCCCAACCAGTCCGTCAGATTCGCGCCGCCGCCGGTGATGGTGCCCAGCAAATCCGTCAGGTTCACTCCACCGCTTATGCCGCCCAGCCAGTCCGTCAGGTTCACTCCACCGGTGATGGTGCCCAGCAAATCCGTCAAGTCCACGCCACCGCCGGTGATAGTGCCCAGCAAATCCGTCAGGTTCACGACACCGCTCCACACCTCACGCAGACGGTCGAGGGAGAAGGCGTCCACGGGGAACACCGACGGCAGGCGCGACAAAGCCTCGTCGAGGAGGTCTCCAGCCGAATCCCGCAGCGTTTGAGCGATCTGGCCGCCGATGGCGATCCACGAGTCGGCCGGGTTGAGCGCCAGGTTGATGCCGAGGCCGGCCAACCCCTCCCTGAGGCCCGTCAGCAACTGGGGTTTGAGGGAGTCAAGGGCGGCCTGAACGCGCTCGGCGACCTCGTCGAACAGCGCGCGGCTCCCGGCGTTCAGGAGGATGGAGAAATAGTCGAGATTGGCCAGGGTGGTGACCACCGTGTCGGCCTTGGATCCGGCGTTGACCACGGCCACACCCTGGGCGAGCAGCCGGATGTTCCCGTTGTTCCAGCCCGTGACCTGAATCTCCCTGGGAGTGTCATTGACGTTGGCGATCAGGACACGCCTCTGATTCCATGCCGTGATGTTGTAGGTGTAGTAGGACGTGTTGACACCGAGTCCGAGGGTGTAGACCGGAGAACCGAGGTTGCTCTTCACCTTGGTGGGAGCGGTGCCAACCGTCACGCGGGGGGCGGTCCACACGGTGGAGACCAGGGAATCGGTAGTCGCTTGCTGATCCGCATCGAGCCCGAGGGAGGCGACAATGTCGGCGACCGCGTACCTCACGGTCCGCTGGAGCACGGCCTGGACAAACTCGTTGGTGAGGACAACCTCCATCAAGGTGGAGGTGGCGATCCGCTCGACGGCCGCGTCGATCACGGCGTCGATGCGATCGTCTTGGATGTACTGGCCGATGGCGCCCTTGATGGAGGCCTTGAGCAGGGGGGTAGCAAGGTTGAGCACAGCTTGGGGGTTCCCGATGGCGGAGTTGACTGCACCCGTCACCAGGTCGTTGATTGTGGTGATGACGCCGGAGTAGGCGGAGGCCACTTCGGCGGTGACAATGTTGACCAACGAGTCGTATGTCGCGACAGATTGGTCGATTTCTTGATCGGTTTGAGCCGCCAGAGCAGGGGTGGCGACCATACTCACCGCAGTGATCGCGGCGATTGTTGGCAACGTGAGGCGTCGAAGCATAAGTACATCAGTCCTTTGCTTGGGTAGGGGGGCGACGACGTGCACCGACAGGCTACCGCACAGGGCGTGCTCGGTCGCTGCTCCCTCCGGCCCTCCCCCTCCATACTTCACTCACTTCGGGTGCTTGGCCGTTGACCCTCGAGCCCTCGGACAGAGCAGGTCAGCCCTTTGCCCGTGCCCCAATCACTTCACGGACCACAGCGGCGGCGTGGCGAGGTGTGGTGGCCACGGGGACGCCCACGGCGCCAAGCGCCGCGGCTTTCGCCTGCGCAGTTCCCGCCGAGCCGGACACGATGGCCCCGGCGTGGCCCATGGTCTTGCCCTCGGGTGCGGTGAATCCGGCGATGTAGGCGATGACCGGTGTGGTGACATGGTCGCGGATGAACTCAGCTGCGCGTTCTTCGGCATCACCGCCGATTTCCCCGATCATGATGATCGCCCTGGTTTCCGGATCGGCCTCGAAGGCCGCCAGCGCATCGATGTGGGTGGTCCCGACCACCGGGTCGCCCCCGATCCCGATACAGGTGCTAAAACCCACGTCGCGCAATTCGTGCATGAGCTGATAGGTGAGGGTTCCGGACTTCGACACGAGACCAAGTGGGCCGGGCCCGGTGATATTGGCCGGCGTGATCCCCGCGCCGGACTGGCCTGGCGTGATGATGCCGGGGCAGTTTGGGCCGATGATCCTGGTTCTGCGCGCCTTGGCATAGGCCACCATGTCCACCGCGTCAGCCACCGGGATGCCCTCGGTGATGACCACGACGAGGGGCATCGCCGCGTCGATGGCCTCGATGACCGCGCCGCGGGCGTACGCCGGCGGGACAAACACCACCGAGACGTTCGCTCCGGTGTCCGCCATCGCGCCGGCCACCGTGCCAAAGACCGGAAGGCTCCGGGTGGCGCCAGGTGACCCGTCCGGCCGGACCACGTCGACATCCACCGTCTGGCCCGCCTTGCGGGGATTGACTCCGCCGACAATTCGAGTGCCCGCGCTCAGCATCAACCGTGTGTGCTTAATTCCCTCCGCGCCCGTCATTCCCTGGACAATCACGCGGGATGTCGAATCGAGAAATATCGCCATTGTCGTTTATCCCCTGTTCCTAGACGCTGGCTAACTGGGCCGCCAGGTCCGCGGCATCGTCCATCGCCGAGGCCATCTCGACCTGCGGGAGATCGGCCTCGGCCAAGATCGCGCGGCCGGCATCCACGGCGTTGCCGTCCAGGCGAACCACGATCGGCTTGTCCGCCGCTGGGCCAAGGAGGCCCACGGCCACGACGATGCCGCGTGCCACCTCGTCGCACGCCGTGATCCCCCCGAACACGTTGACCAGGACCGACCGGACCTGCGGGTCACCGAGGATGATGCCAAGCCCATCCGCCATGACCTCTGCCGACGCCCCTCCGCCGATGTCGAGGAAGTTGGCGGGTCGCACACCGCCATGCTTCTCGCCGGCCCCGGCAACCACGTCGAGAGTCGCCATGACCAGGCCGGCGCCGTTCCCGATCACCCCCACCTGGCCGTCGAGTTTGACGTATCCGAGCCCGGCCGCTTTGGCCTTGGCTTCCAGGACTCCCATGTCTTCGGTGTCGGCAAACTCGCCGTGGCCGGGATGCCTGAAGGCCGCGTTGTCGTCCAGCGTGATCTTGGCGTCGAGCGCCATCAGGCGTCCGTCCCCGGTTAGGGCCAACGGGTTGACTTCGACGAGGGTGGCGTCCTCACCTCGCATCAGGTCCCACAACTTGACGAGGACCTCGGCCACCTGGCCGGCCACGGCTGGGGCGAAGTGGGCGGAGGCGACAAGGGCGTTGGCTTTCGCTGCGTCGAGGCCGGCGAGCGGATCGATCTCCGCTCTGACCAGCGCATCTCGCCGCTCCGCGGCGAGAGTCTCGATGTCGATGCCACCCTGGGCGCTGACCAACGCCAGATAGCCCCGGTTCGCCCGGTCCAGCACCAGGGAGGCATAGTATTCGGCGGCAATATCCACCGCGCGGGCCACCATGAGGCGTCGCACGGTGTGCCCCTTGATGGTCATCCCCATGATCGCCTCGGCGGCGACCCGTGCTGCGCCGGCGTCCGGCGCCACCCTGACACCCCCGGCCTTGCCGCGCCCTCCCACGGTGACCTGTGCCTTGATCACGGTCGGCCCCGGTCCCAGCTTGATGGCGGCATCGACAGCTTCTTCGACGCTTCCCACCACCACGGCGTCCGTGGTTGGTATGCCGTATTTCGGATAGAGCGAACGGGCTTGGTACTCGTAGAGGTCCATCTGACGATCGGTCCTTCTGGTCGCGGGTCAGGGGCGCTTCTGGTCGCCATTATCCCCGGCTGCGCGTGGAGACGGCTCCCGCGTCCGCCTTTCGCTCGCGTTCGCGGGGCGCGATGCCCCAGGAGGGTTGGGGATACACCTAGCGGCAGACACGGCCCTCGCGGGGCACCTTGCCGGTGAGGAGATAGCGGTCAACCACCGCGTTCACGCAGGTGTTGCCCCGGCCGTACGCCGTGTGGCCCTCGCCTTGGAACGTCAATAGCGTGGCGGTCCGAAGCTGTTTGGTCAACTCAATGGCGTTGGTGTAGGGAGTGGCCGGGTCTCCCGTGGTGCCGATCACCAAGATCGGTGCCTTGGTGGCGGACTTCACGGCGCGTGGGGTGGTGGTCGAGGGGTAGGGCCAATGAGCACACTGGGAGATCCCGTTGCCCATCCAGAATTCCCCAAGCACTGGTGCTTCGGCGATCGCGGCGTCGATCGCCGCCTGGGCTTGAGCCTGCGTGGCATCGGCCGAGGGATAGTCGAGACAGTTGATGGCCTGGTTCGCCGTCAACATGTTGTTGGCGTACTTCTGGCCGTCGAACGAGTTGTAGGCGTCGGCCAGCATGAGCAGTACCGACCCATCGTTGCCATGGATCGCGTTGGACACCCCGAGGGTCAGCAACGGCCAGTACGTGTCGTCGTAGAGCGACAGGAGTACCCCGGTGAAGGCAAGTGCCGCCGTCAGCTGGCGTCCCTTGGTCCCGGTGGGAAGCGGCGAGGTGGCACACCGCTGGATCAGATCATGAACGGCCGTGAGTACCTCGGGAGCCGCGGCGCCGACGGCGCACGCCCCTTGGGCTACGCAATCCGCCGCCCAGGCCCCCAGCGAGCTCTCAAACCCCTTGAGCTGCGCGGCAGCCGCCGCTCCGGCATCGGCGGCCGGATTGATTGCCCCATCCAGCACGAGGCGCCCCACTCGCGCGGGGAACAGCTCCGCGTAGACGGACCCCAACTTCGATCCGTAGGACCATCCCACGTAGGTCAGCGCGGACTGGCCGAGAACTGCCCTGATGACGTCCATGTCTCTGGCCGCGGAGGCGGTATCCACCTGGCCGAGCAGCGGACCGGTGAGCTTGCGGCATTGGTTGCCCCACGAGCGCGCCGCCTTCTTCGCGGCAACGCGGCCATCGTGGGTGTTGGGGAACCACTCGGCCAGATGCTTGTGCATCTGGGACGTCTTGGCCGTGCAGCGGACCGCCGATGACGCTCCGACCCCCCGCGGATCGAAGGCGACGATGTCGTAACGCGCCTTGACCTTCGCACCGAACATCGAGGACAGGACGGTGAGCGAATCGATGCCCGAAGCGCCGGGGCCTCCGGGGTTCACGAGGATCGCGCCGGCGGGAGCCGGCTGCTTGGCGGCCTTGTCGCGGGCGATCGCGATGGAGATCTTGCGCCCGCCCGGCTTGGCCCACTTCAGCGGCGCCTTGATGGTCGCGCACTCGAGGCTGGGCTCGGTGCAGTCTTCCCATTCGACCTCTTGGTCGTAGTACCACTGCACAGCCTTGGTGCGGGCCGCTGGGGCGACCGAGGCGATGCGGGAGGGCGGATTGGCGGTCGATGGCGCTGCGGCAGCGGGAACGGCGGACACGGCGACCACCAGAGAGGCTGAAACCAGCCCTATCCAGGCGCGGGCGACGCGGGGGGCAAGGTTTCGGGGCACCCATGCATGGTACGGGGCCGCGCTGGACGCCCCACCACAATTTCGCCCACCGCTATGGCGTGTCACCCTCCTGGGCGAGGGTCGCGTCCCGAAGTGCCTCGGCCAGCGCATCCTGGGCAAGCCCGTAGGCGGCCCAATTGCCCTGGGCGAGAGCAGTCCGCGAATCGGCCATCGCCTGGTTCGCGCGAGACAGCGCCTCATCCAGCGTCACCTGGCCACCTGGCGGGGTCGCCGGTTCGGCCGGCTCCGTGGACTCAGCGGGTGGGACCGGAGATTCGGACGGCGAGGCTCCCGGAGATGGCTCGGACGATGCCGGCGGACTCGCCGGCTCGCCGGCAGGCGGTTCGCCGTCGAGGCTCGGCACTTCCCCACTCCCCTCCGGTCGCTCGGCGTCGCCGGCGACGGCGCCGGAGTCTCCGGAGAAGACCTGGTCGAGTGCCTCGTTCAGTGTGTCGGCGAATCCCACCTTGTCTCCGAACGAGACCAAGACCTTCTGCAGGGACGGGAACTGCGTTCCCGTCGCTGATTGGACGTAGACCGGCTGCACATACAGCAGCCCACCTCCCACGGGCAACGTCAACAGGTTGCCGTTGATGACCTGTGAGCCACCATCGCGCAACAAGCGCAGCGTCTCTTGGACCGTGGCATTGGAGTTGAACAAGTTCTGGACCTGGCCAGGTCCAGAAACCGTGGCGCTTTGCGGAAGTTGAAGGAGCCGCAGCTTGCCATAATCTGGGCTGACGGTGCCCGCGGTGGAGCCTGTCTCGGAGTTGACCGCGAGGAAACCCGTCAGGATGTTGCGGGCGTGGGCGCCGGTGCCGATCGGGATGTACGTCGAGGTCAGCGAGAAGGTCGCGTCATCTTGGCTCGGCATCTTGAGCGTCAGATAGTAGGGCGGCTGCACGTTGTCGGCCTTGGTGGGATCCGATGGGGTGCGCCAGAAGCCCTGACCCGAATAAAAGGCTGTCGCGTCCTGGACGTGGTACGTCGCGAGCAGCGAGCGCTGCATCTTGAACAACGATTCGGGATAACGCAGGTGGCTCATGAGATCGGCAGAGATCTCTGAGATCGGCGTCAACGTGTTCCCGTACACGGAAGACCATGCCTGAAGCAGGGGATCGGACATATCCCACGCGTACAGTGTCACCGTGCCGTTGTAGGCATCCACCACGGCCTTGACCGAGTTACGCATGTAGTTG
>JAISBQ010000128.1 GCA_031266115.1 Bifidobacteriaceae bacterium | reverse complement strand
TACCCGAACACGGTTGGCCACCACCAGCCGCGCGATCTCTTCCGACCTGTCGGCCTGGCGCATCGCGTCGAGGATTAGCCCCACCCGGATGGTCCGCCCATTGTTCCGAGCCTCGGCGGTCCCCTCGTCGATCCCGCCGAGCGCGGCATCGACCACCCGCTGCACATCGAGTCCGCCACGTTGATGCAGTTCAGGGGCGAATCTCACCTCGGCGTACACCACCGAGTCCTCCGCGAGGTCCACCACGGCCTCGCGAGCCACGCGCGCCAACGCGTCCGGGGTCTGCATCACCGCGAGCGTATGGGCGAAGGTCTCCAGGTAGCGCTCCAGGGATCCGGCGCTCGCGGTGTCCACAAACCACCGTCCCAGCGCGGCCGGCTCTGAGGCTGGCAGCCGGTGCCCGACGCCGCGGGCCAAGTCCAGGATCGTCTCTGGTCGCAATCCCCCATCCAGGTGGTCGTGGAGCACCACCTTGGGCAGGTCGGCGACCAAGGTGGCCTGCCCGCGCGGGGTGGCGCGGAGATCGGCATCGTCCGCGGAACCGGCGGGAGGGGCGGGAGGGCAGGTCATGCGGTCACGCTACCGGGTGACCCACACCTCTCGGTGCCGGGTCCCGGCGGCGCCTTACAGGCGGGCGGCCAGGGCGGTGGCGGCGAGCACCTGCACGCCGACGGCGATGGCGCGTTCGTCGACGTCGAAATCACCTTGGTGAAGGTCGAACGTGGGTCCGCCGGGGCGGCGTGTTCCCAACCGCATGAGTGCGCCGGGGACCCGGCGGAGATACCAGGCGAAATCCTCACCGCCTAGCGACTGTTCAGCGATCGCCACGCCGCGCTCCCCAAGCATCGTGCGGCCGACGCCGGCGATCAGTGCGGCGATCTGATCGTCGTTGGTGACTGGCGGCACGCCGCGCTCGTGCACCACCTCCACCCGCACACCGTAGGGCCGGGCGATGTCGGCAACCGCCTGGGCGAGCACCTGCCCGGCCGTTTCCCACGCGCGTTCGTCAAGGACTCTCAACGTGCCCTCGATCACGGCCGATGCGGGAATCACGTTGTGCGCGGACCCAGCGTGGACGCCGCCCCAGGTCAGATTGGCTCCGGCACGTGGGTCGAGGAGGCGGTCCAACACGGCCGGCACCTGGACCAGAAGCTGGCCTGTAGCGAAGACGAGATCCTGGGTGAGGTGGGGGCGCGACGTATGGCCGCCCTCACCGTACGCGTAGATGGTGACGAGGTCGCTAGCTGAGGTGATCGCGCCGGGCCGGGTGGCGACGGTACCGGCGTCGTAGCGGGGGTCGCAGTGGAGCGCCACGATCGCCCCTACGCCATCCACGCCCCCGTGGTCGATGACGTCCCGCGCTCCCGATGGTTGAACCTCCTCGGCGGGTTGGAACAGGAGACGCAGAGGCAGCGGCAGCTTGCCGCGGCGGTCTAGTTCGGCGAGGACGAGACCGGCCCCCAGCACACAGACGGTGTGGACATCATGCCCGCAGGCGTGCGCGACGCCCTCGACCTCGGACGCCCATGGTGTGTGGGTGAGGTCTTGGACTGGCAGAGCGTCCAGGTCGGCGCGGATGGCGAAGCGCGGCGTTCCGGGGTTGTCGGGTCCACAATCGGCGATGAGGCCGGTGCCGGAAAGGTGCCGGACCGCGATCCCGGCCGCGGTGAGCCGCTCGGCGATCAGCGCGGTGGTGCGATGCTCGGCGCGGGACAGTTCGGGATGGGCGTGGATGTCGCGGCGAACGGCCAGCAGCTCCGGCGTCACCTCGACGGTCAGTGCACGGATTTCGCGACGTAGCTCGGAGCCGGGGAGGCGGGGTGGGGCCGGGAAATCGGGCACCCGCTAACGATACGCGGCAGGTCCGGGACTCACGCCTCGTGGAGGTCCTCGATCGGAGGCAGCGATGCTCGTGCCTCGTCGTTGGTCATACCACTGGCTTGGAGAAGATCGATGGTGAGGGAACGCAGGAGCAGGACGTAGACCCGGGGTTGCCACGACGCTCCGGCCAGGTCGGCGGTGAGGTGGGTGCCGGCATCGTGCACGATGGCGCGCTCCTGCGACAGCGGGCGGCCTTGCCTGGCCGCGATGGCGAGTCGGTAGCAGGCGGCGGCGATGCATGCGGTGGCCTCACCCAGGGCACCGCGGCGGGCGATGGCCTCGGGGGACGGCGCGATGTCCTGGATCATCATGTCGGCGCGACGGGCGATCACCCGCGTGTTGCGGATGGCTCTGTCGGCGTAGGTGGCCTCGCGGGCACATTCGTGGACACGAGGGATGAGGCGCCGGCGGCGCGGCGAGATCCTCGCCATCTGCTCGGCCGTGTGGGCCTTCGAGGACCAGTCGCTGAACACCGGCTCCGATGCGCGCCCGCGGGTCAGCGCGTCGTCGGCGATTCGCTTGGAGCCCTGGGCGAGTCCGCGCGCCACGGTGTTGAGAACACCGGCGATCTCGCGCCAGCCACGCTCGCTGGCGCCGCGCAAGGGCCGCAGAAGGTCGTGAGGAACCAGTGCCGAGATGCCGAGTGCGGCAACTCCTCCGGTCAGGGCGTCGGTCCACCGGGACAGTGGGCTGAAACCGGCAGCGACCGGGAAAGCCACCACGATCAACGATTGGACGCCGGCTTGCATCGTGAGCAGGCGTCCACGGTCCACGAGCCTCGCCACCAGCGCTGACACTGCCATGATCGCTCCAAGTTGGAGCGGCCCGTGGCCCAACCAGCGGACGGCCAGATCACCGAATGCCACACCGAGCGAAACGCCGATGGCGAGTTCGGCGACCAGGCGCACGTCCCGCATGGTGGAAAACCCCAGGCACACCCAGGCGGCGACAGGGGCAAAGAACGGGGCAGGGTGGTGCAACACGCCCGCGGCGAATTCCCATGACGCCACGGCGGCGAGTGACGCCTCGACCACGGGAACCCACGCCTCGCGGACTCGCCCCCACCCCTGCTCGACCCGTCGCCGCAGAAGAACGCTGGCGCGCCTAAGGAGGGTCCTGGCCCGCCGGGGGATGGAGCTCGCGCGGCGGATCACGCGGCGGCCCCGTGTCGATCGTCGCCCATCGCCCCACATGTGGGCCTACGCATCACGGTGCGTCGGCCTCGGTGGACGCCTCGAGCACGATGCCGGCCCTCACCATCTCCTCCCGCGCCGCCGCGCCGAGTTCCGGGGTGACGGGCACGGTCAGATCGGTCAGGACGCGGGTGGCGAGGCCGAGCGCGACCGCGTCGAGGGCGGTGGCGGCGACGCAGTGAGATTCGGCGATGCCGACCACGTCCACGGCGGCGATTCCCCCACGGGTGAGCAGGGTGGCGAGGGGGGTGCCGTCATCGTCCGCACCCTCGAAGCCGGAATAGGCGGCGGAATGGTGCCCCTTCTTCACGCCATGGTCCGCGCCCACGTCGCTGAGCGCGGGATGCAGGGCGGCGCCGGCCGAGCCGGCGAGCGCGTGCGGTGGCCAGGTGTCGAGAAAATCGGGTGTGGGGGAGAAGTGGGCGCCGGGGTCGATGTGCCAGTCCTGCGTGGTGACCACCAGGGTGTAGCGGTCGCGGTAAGCGCGGACATAGGCGGCGATGGCGGCGGCGACGGCGTTCCCGCCGGCCACCGCCAGCTCCCCGCCCTCGCAAAACGTCGGCTGGACATCGACAACGATCAGTGCGCGGGCAGGCGTGGAGGTCACCCGGCCAGGGTACGCCGCGGAGCCTGCAGCAAGGTCTGGCGTGGGGTCCTAGCACGGGCCTGTGTGACGGCGTCGCCCGGTACCCTGTCTGGGTGCTCCGTCTTTCCACTCTCTTCGTGCGTACGCTGCGCGAAGACCCGGCCGATGCCGAGGTCCCTTCCCACAAGCTCCTGGTTCGCGGTGGTTACATCCGCCGCGCGGCGCCCGGCATCTATTCGTGGCTTCCTCTCGGGCTGCGTGTGCTCGCCAAGATTGAGGGTGTCGTGCGTGAGGAGATGGACGCGGTCGGAGGGCAGGAGGTCCGGTTCCCGGCGCTGCTGCCCCGCGAACCGTACGAAGCCTCTCGCCGCTGGTACGACTACGGCCCCAACATCTTCCGTGTGAAGGATCGCAAAGAAGGCGATTACCTTCTTGCCCCCACTCACGAGGAAGTGTTCACGCTTCTCGTCAAGGATCTCTATAGTTCCTACAAAGACCTTCCGTTGGTGCTGTATCAAATCCAGACCAAGTATCGCGATGAGGCTCGCCCGCGCGCTGGACTGTTGCGGGCGCGCGAGTTCGTGATGAAGGACGCCTACACCTTCGATGTCGACGATGCCGGCCTGGCCGTGGGATACGAGAACCAGCGCGTGGCATATCAGCGGATCTTCCGGCGTCTTGGCCTGCCGACCGTGATCGTCTCGGCGGTGTCGGGGGCGATGGGGGGGTCCCGCAGCGAAGAATTCCTCTTTCCTACGCCTGTGGGTGAGGACACGTTCGTGCGTTCGGCAGGTGGCTACGCCGCGAACGCTGAGGCCGTGACCACGCCGGTCCCCGAGCCGCGCCCCATCGAAGGGCTCCCGGCCGCGCACGTCGAGGACACCCCGGATACGCCGACGATCGCCTCGCTCGTGGCTATCGCTAACGAACGTTTCCCCAGGCCAGACCGGCCTTGGGAGGCCGGCGACACGCTGAAGAACGTCGTGGTGGTTCTGATCCATCCGGATTCCAGCCGCGAGATGGTGGTGGTGGGTGTGCCGGGTGACCGCGAGGTCGACCTCGCGCGGCTCGCCGCCTCGGTCGCGCCGGCCGATGTCGAGGTGGCCGAGGACGCCGACTTCACCAGCCACCCGGAGCTCGTCCGCGGGTACATCGGTCCATCGGCACTCGGCGTTAACGCCCCCGATCCAGGTGCAGCCCCCCGGTATCTCCTCGACCCGCGCGTGGTGGCCGGCACCCGTTGGATCACCGGAGCCAATGGCGCCGGCCGCCACGTCTTCGACCTCGTGGCGGGCCGGGATTTCGCCGCGGCCGGCACCGATGGCCAACCCACCGTCGAGGCTGCCGAGCTTCGCGAGGGCGATCCGGCCCCTGATGGTTCCGGGCCCCTTGCTCAGGCCAGAGGGATCGAACTGGGGCATATCTTCCAGCTGGGCCGCAAGTACTCGACCGCACTTGGGCTGCAGGTCTTGGACGCGAACGGCAAGCTTGTGACGGTGGTCATGGGCAGCTATGGCTTCGGTGTCACCCGCACCATGGCGGCGCTCGCCGAGGCCAACCACGACGCCAAGGGCCTCGCCTGGCCCGTCAACGTCGCCCCGGCCCACGTCCACGTGGTCGCCACAGGCAAGGATCAGGCCGTGTTCGACGCGGCCGAGCGCATCGCCCAAGGGCTGGAAGGTCGCGACCTGGAGGTCCTCTACGACGATCGCCCCAAGGTCTCTCCGGGAGTGAAGTTCGGCGACGCCGAATTGTTGGGCGTGCCGTTCGTCGTCATCGTCGGCAGGGGTTTGGCGACCGGTGTGGTGGAGGTGCGCGACCGGCGGACGGGTGCGGTCACGGAGGTTCGGGTGGACGATGCCGTTCCCGCCGTCGCGGAACGCGTCGCCGAGGCGCTGGCCGCGACCCGCATCCACCCCGGCGAGGGAATGGACTGAGTGGCCGGTGGCCAGGTCGAGCGGCACTAAGCGGCGGTCACCATGGACCCGGGGCGGTGCCGTGCGGCCATGACAGGCGATCCCGAGATCTGCGCGCCCGATCTGGTTGCCCGCGTTGAACGGTGGATGGCGGCCGATCCTGATCCCGCCGCGCGCGCCGAGCTGCGCGCCCTTCTCGTCGCCGGCGATACTGGCGAGTTGTGCGACCGCTTCTCGACGCACTTGCAGTTCGGCACGGCCGGCCTGCGCGGTCGCCTCGGCGCGGGCCCGAATCGTATGAATCGTGCCGTGGTGATCCGAGCCGCGGCCGGCCTGACCGCCTATCTGCGCGACCGACTCGCCGACGTGGGCGAGCCCCCGTGTCCGCGTGTGGTGATCGGTTTCGATGCGCGCCACGGCTCGCGGCGATTTGCCCACGATACGGCGGCCGTGGTGACCGCTGCGGGCGGTCACGTCACGGTGTTCGCGCAGCTGGGCCCCACGCCGCTGCTGGCATTCGCCGTGCGGCACCTGGCCGCCGATGCCGGTGTCATGGTCACCGCGTCCCACAACCCGGCGAGCGATAACGGCCTCAAGGTGTACCTGGGGGGTCGCATGGCCGCCGAGCCAGCCGACGGCGTGCAGATAGTCCCGCCGGCCGATGCAGAGATCGCTGCGCAGATCGCGGCCGCGCCGGGTGCCATCGACGTCCCGAGGTCCGATGGCGGCTGGGTCACGGCTGGCGCATCGCTCGGTGAGGCCTACCTCGCCGCCGCGGCCGCCTCGCCCGCGGGCTTACCGAGATCAACGGCCGGGGTCGCCGCGGGTGGCGGGGACGGGCGTGAGGCGCTGCGGATTGTCACCACCTTCATGCATGGGGTGGGCGCGGCGTTGACCCTTCCGGCGTTCGCGCAGGCGGGGTTCACCGATGTGATCCCGGTGCCGGATCAACGTGAGCCCGATCCGGATTTCCCGACGGTCGGCGTTCCCAACCCTGAGGAGCCGGGCGCCGGTGACCATGCCTTCGACCTGGCTCGGCGCGTTCAGGCGGACCTTGTCATCGCTTCCGATCCAGATGCCGATCGCTGCGCGGTCGCCCTTCACGACCCTCGCGTCGGGGATTACCGAATGCTGACGGGCGACGAGGTGGGGTCGGTGCTGGGGTTGAGGGCCGCCATCGTCCACAGCGTCCTGAGTGGTGGCGGCTCGGGCGAACCGGCCACTGTGGCCAGCTCCATCGTGTCCTCGCGGTTGCTCCCTGCGATCGCCGCGGCGTACGGACTGCGCCATCGGGTGACGCTGACCGGGTTCAAGTGGATCGCCCGGACTGCCGGGTTGGTGTTCGGGTATGAGGAGGCGATGGGCTACTGCGTTCGCCCCGACATGGTGCGGGACAAGGACGGCATCACCGCTGGCCTGGCTGTCGCGGAAGTGGCGGCGGGGCTCAAGGCTCGCGGCCTGACGCTGCTCGATCTCCTCGACGACCTCGCACGCACCTTCGGTCTGCACCTCACAGGCCAAGTCACGGCGAGCTTCACCTCGACTGACCAGATCGCCGCCACGATGGCCCGACTAGCCGCCCATCCACCACGGGAGTTGGCGGGGTCCCCGATAGTCGCGGTGAGTGATCTGAGTGAGGGTTCATTCGGGCTACCGCCAACCCCTGGCACGTTGTGGACGCTTGCGGACGCCTCCCGCGTGATCGTCCGGCCGTCGGGCACGGAGCCCAAGGTCAAGTGCTATCTCGAGGTCATCGAGCAGGTGCCCTCGGATGCCACCTACGATGACATCACTGCCATCCGTTCGCTCGCCGCTCGCCGCTTGGCCGCGCTGGCGGACGCCGTGCGTATCTGACCCTGCCGACCCTTCTATGGTTGGTTGTCAAGGAGGATGTGGGTGAGTTGGCGGTGGAGTTGGCGGGTGATGTGGCGTTTGAGGCAGCGTCGGGCTTCGCGGGGGGTTTTGCCTTGGGTGGT
>JAISBQ010000360.1 GCA_031266115.1 Bifidobacteriaceae bacterium | reverse complement strand
GAGCGCCTCGGATGATCGGTTCGCCGCCCAATGAGCCGAGCCATCCTCCGACCACGATCATGGACGGGGCGAGCATGTTGCTCATGTAGGCCAGGACATCGCCGAGGATCCGGCCGCTGTCGCGCAGGATTCGGTCCAGGACGGGGTCGGTGACGAGCTTGTCGAAATCGTCGGCGCGTCCGGGGCTGATACCCATCTTGGATAGATGGTCGAAGACGGCGGGGATGGACACGGCGGTTTCGAGGCACCCTCGTGACCCGCAACGACACCTGTCGGAATGGTCGGCGACGGCAATGTGTCCGATCTCGCCTGCCAGACCGTGAGAGCCGCGAAACACCCTGCCGTCGAGCACCATCGAGGCGCCAACGCCGGTGGACACTTTGACGTACAGGAAGTTGGCCACTCCCTGGCCCGCGCCGCTTCGCATTTCCGCGAGTGCCCCAAGGGAGGCGTCATTTTCAACGCGGACCGGCATAGCGAGGCGGGATTCGAGCAGATTTCCAGGGATGAGGCCCTCCCATCCCGAACGAATGCGGTGTGATTCGACGAGGCCAGTGTCCGGGTCGATCGGCTGGGGCACCCCAGCGGCCACCGCCGCGAAACGGTCCACCCCCGTCTCGGCGGCGAGTTCGCGCAGCAAGGCCGTGCCGACATCCATGGCGTGTTCCACTGCGGCGTCGACCTCGACGAGGATGTGGCGCTCAGCTAGCTCCACCCCGCGGGTGTCACCGATCGCTACGGCGATGTGCTGGTGCCCGAAGTCGATCCCCCCGACATGGCCTGGGACGACGGTGGCCTCCAGGCCGGCGCTCGGCCTTCCTCTGCGGTGACCGCTGGGGTCGGGGTTCCGCCGGCATTCGACCACGCGTCCGGCCTCGATCAGGCGGCGCACCACGTCATTCACGGTGGTGGGGACGATACCCAGGCGCTGGGTAAGCTGTGCCCTGGTGATTCCGGGTGTCCCGCGAATGAGGAGATAGGCGCTTTCGCGAGTCCGGTCGCGGGGGCTCGGGGCCGACCCGTTGACCGGCGGGGCGTCGTGACTCATGTTTCACCAATCAGCGTCCAAATATCGCACTGGATGACATTCTCTCGTATGGTCTTCGGTCTCAAAGCTAACGTCACCCCAGGCGTTGCCGCTATGTGTATATCCTCTGGCGGGAACGATTGCAAGCCGTCAACCAAGACACCATGAGACACCAGTATACATAAGACAAACATCGTCGAAAATGTGGGTGAGATCAGGAAACTGCGCGGGCCGTCGCATGAGTCCGAGAGATGTTATCGATCGATTTCGCCCCCGCGCGCCAGGTGGCGCCGACTAGACTCCCGTGTCACCGCGCCTGAGCAACGCAGGTCCACCCTGCGGGCGGTGGCGCCCCGCATGTCTGCACGAAAGGCCGGCCTCGCCCCATGACATCCCCCGCGTCCCACGCGCCCCGCCTGCCCGTGCGGCGCGCCCTGGTATCCGTCTACGACAAGTCCGGGGTCGAGGACCTTGTCGCGACGCTGCACACACAGGGCATCGAGATCGTCTCCACCGGTTCCACCGCCGCGCGAATCGCCGCGGCTGGCGTCCCCGTCACGCCGGTCGACAAGGTCACCGCCAGCCCCGAGTGCCTAGACGGCCGGGTCAAGACCCTCCATCCCCGCATCCACGCCGCAATCCTCGCCGATCTGCGTAAACCCGACCATCGCGCGCAACTCGCGGACCTCGACATTGAGCCGTTCGGCCTGGTGGTGGTCAACCTGTATCCATTCGCGGACACGGTGGCCAGCGGCGCCGGCCCGGACGATTGCGTCGAACAGATCGACATCGGCGGCCCATGCATGGTTCGGGCCGCAGCCAAGAACTATCCATCAGTCGCCGTGCTGACCGACCCAGCCCGCTACGCCTGGGCAGCGGACCAGATCGCTGCCGGCGGCTTCACCGTTGCCCAGCGTGGGAGCCTCGCCCGCGATGCCTTCCGCCACACCGCGTCCTACGACATCGCCGTCGCCACCTGGATGGCCACCCAGTTTCCCTCGGCCGATGCCGCCGATGATGGTTCTCCTTCCTGGCGAGGCGACGCCTGGCAGCTCGTCCACCCGCTGCGGTACGGCGAAAACCCACACCAAGAGGCGGCGGTCTACCGCGGGATCGCCGGGACGGCCGATGACGGCGCCCTCGGACTGCCGCACGCCGAACAACTCGGCGGCAAGCCGATGAGCTACAACAACTACGTGGACGCGGACGCTGCCCGGCGGGCCGCTTTCGACTTCGATAGACCTGCGGTGGCGGTGGTCAAACACACCAACCCGTGCGGGATCGCCATCGACCCCGACATCGCCGCCGCCTACGCCAAGGCCCACGCCTGCGATCCGGTCTCGGCATATGGCGGCGTGATCGCCGCCAACCGTCCGGTCACCCTCGCGATGGCCGAGCTGGTCAGTCCGGTGTTTACCGAGGTGATTGTGGCCCCAGACTACGAGCCGGACGCCCTGGAGCTGTTGCGCACCAAACGGTCGCTGCGAATCCTGCGGCTGCCCGCGGCCCCATCGCCGGCACTGGAGGTGCGCGCCATCGTCGGTGGGTTACTTGTCCAACAGCGGGACCTGATCGATGCTCCAGGCGACACCCCGGATGGGTGGACCCTCGTCGCCGGACTGCCTGCCAATCAACGCACGCTGGCCGATCTTGTCTTTGCCTGGCGCGCAGTGCGCTCGGTCAAGTCGAACGCGATCCTCCTCGCCAAGGACGGGGCGTCGGTGGGCATCGGCATGGGCCAGGTCAACCGGGTGGATGCAGCGCAACTGGCGGCGCGCCGCGCGGGCGAGGATCGCGCCGTGGGCTGCGTGGCGGCATCGGACGCCTTCTTCCCGTTCCCCGACGGGCTTGCCATCCTGCTGGACGCTGGGGTGCGGGCCGTGGTCCATCCGGGTGGCTCGGTCCGCGACGCTGAGGTGACGGCTGCTGCCGCCGCCGCTGGCATCACCATGTACCACACCGGCACCCGCCATTTCACCCACTGACCACCGGTGCCACCGGCGCCGGACGTCCCGGGCACTACCGTCCGTCACCCGATAGTGTGGGGCGCGGCGGCCCGCCCCGGCCCCGCTTTGAGTGGCGGACTGGTCGCCATCCACCATCCACCTCACCGTAAGGAAGTGTCCACATGGCACGTTCTGGCAAGGCCACCGTCATCGGTGCCGGGTTCTATGGATCGACAACGGCTGTACGCCTCGCGGAGTACGACATCTTCGCCGAGGTGGTCCTCACAGACATCCGCGACGGATGGTCCGAGGGCCTCGCGCTGGACATGAACTCCTCGCGGCCGATCGTTGGCTTCGAGACCACCGTGGTGGGCAAGACCACCACCACTGACGGCGGGGGATACGAGGTGATCGCCGATTCCGATGTCGTGGTTGTCACGGCCGGCCTGCCCCGCAAGCCGGGAATGAGTCGCATGGACTTGTTGGAGGTCAACGCCGGAATTGTCCGAGGAGTCGCGGAGAACATCGCCACGTTCGCACCGGACGCGGTGGTCGTGGTCGTCTCCAATCCGCTGGACGAGATGACCCGCCTCACCCAGCTCGCGTCCGGTTTCCCGCACAGTCGAGTGATCGGGCAGGCGGGAATGCTTGACACGGCCCGCTTCACGTTCTTTGTCGCCGAGAAGCTCGGCCTGCCCACCTCGGCCATCACGACCCTGACACTCGGGTCGCACGGCGACACGATGGTCCCGGTTCCCTCGGCCTGCACTGTCACCGATGGCGGGAGGGTTAGGCCTCTCGCGGAGATTCTCACACCGTCGGAGATCGACAGGATCGTTCAGCGTGTGCGCGGAGGCGGCGCCGAGGTCGTCGCCCTCCTCAAGACGGGATCCGCCTACTACGCGCCATCGGCGGCCGCGGCGGCGATGGTGAAGGCGATCGCCACCGACTCTGGCGACATCATGCCCGTGTGTGCCTGGACCACGGGCCAATACGGCATCAGCGATGTCTACCTCGGCGTCGAGGCTCGGCTCGGCAAGTCCGGCGTTCAGGAGGTTGTGGAGCGGACGTTGACCGCCGACGAGCTGGCGGGCCTGCGCGCCGCGGCCGAGGCAGTGCGCACCAAGTCCGCCGACGTCACAGGGCTGTAGAGGCCACGGCGCCAACGGACAAGGAGTGATTGGCGTGGCGAAGATCGCAGTGCGCGGCCCCGTGGTCGAGCTGGACGGCGACGAGATGACACGGGTCCTGTGGCATGTGATCCGTGACACGCTGGTTGTGCCCTATCTCGACATCGACCTGCGGTATTACGACCTGTCGATCCTCAATCGCGACGCCACCGAGGACCAAGTGACCGTCGATGCGGCCGAGGCGATCCGGAAGCACGGGGTCGGGGTGAAGTGCGCGACCATCACCCCGGATGAGGCGCGGATCGACGAGTTCGGATTGACGCGGATGTGGAAGTCCCCCAATGGGACCATCCGCAACATCCTGGGCGGCGTGGTGTTTCGTGAGCCGATCATCATGGCGAACGTGCCGCGTCTGGTGCCGGGGTGGACCAAGCCGATCGTGATTGGGCGCCACGCCTTCGGCGATCAGTATCGGGCAACGGATTTTCGGGTTGACGAGCCGGGGACGGTGACGATCTCCTTCCATCCCGACGATCCGGCGTCGGGCCCCCTGTCTTTCGAGGTGGTCCATCTGCCCGCCGGTGGCGGTGTGGCGATGGCCCAGTACAACGTTGACCGTTCGATTCGGGATTTCGCTCATGCGACGTTCTCCTACGGTCTCAAACGCGGATTCCCGGTCTACCTCTCGACCAAGAACACCATCCTCAAGCGCTACGACGGGGCCTTCAAGGACATCTTCGCTGAGGTCTTCGCGGCCCACTACGCCGAGGCATACCGGGAGGCGGGACTCACCTATGAGCACCGGCTGATCGACGACATGGTGGCTGCCGCGATGAAGTGGGAGGGCGGATTCGTGTGGGCGTGTAAGAACTACGACGGCGATGTCCAATCTGACACCGTGGCTCAAGGCTTCGGTTCGCTTGGCCTGATGACGTCCATCCTCATGACCCCGGACGGCCGCACGGTCGAAGCTGAGGCCGCCCACGGCACGGTCACCAGGCACTTCCGCGCGCACCAGCGCGGCGAACCGACGTCGACCAACCCAGTGGCGTCGATCTTCGCGTGGACCGGCGGTCTCAAGCACCGCGGGTTCCTCGACGCCACGCCCGCGGTGACGGGATTCGCCGACACTCTGGAGTCAGTGGTTGTCGATACCGTGGAGTCGGGGTTGATGACCAAGGATCTGGCCGTCCTCATCGGCCCCGATCAGCCGTGGCTCACCACCCAGGAATTCCTGGCCGCCATCGCCGACAACCTGCAAGCCCGCTTCACCTGACCCACGCCCCCTGGCGGGGCCGTCGATGGCCGCCGCCGTTGCCGATCATTGCCGAGACGCTTCGGGAAGGTGCGGTTCTCTGTGCTTGTTCGGGGAGCCGGTCGGGCCCCTCCCTCGGATTGTAGCCGGCTGTTTCCGGCAGCGGCGGGCTGATTCTGTTGACGACTTGATGACCTTCGAAGGCGCGACAAGCCAGGAGGGCTGGCGTTGCCGACCGCGCGGGGGAACGCATTGGGGCCCGCGCCGGGCAGCACTCAGATCTCGGGGGCCTCGGTCTCGGCCACGACGTCGAGCCGGTGGTGCTCGACCTCCCACCGGGCGTGGTATTCGTTGAGGCTCAGCTTGTTGGCTCCGCCCGCCAAGTCCGGGTCGTCGTTCTGGATCCCGTCGTCCTGCCAACCGCATAGAGCGCAGATCTCGTAGATGCTCCCAGGGGGAAGCGTCGGGAACCCGCAACAGGCGCAGATCTCATTGTGTTGGCTCATACTTGTTCCTTTGTGTCTGCCAGTATCCCGCCGGTGTCGGCTTGTAGAAGGTGACCAATTCGCCGCCCGGCTTCTGAAGCAGGAACGTGTTGGTCGCGGGCTCGTACGTGAATATGAACCTGTCGCGTGACACGAACGACTCGACTCCAGCGGTATGCCGCCTGCCCGCGAACTCAGCCGCGAGCCGCTCATAATGCTCCGCCGAATGGGCTCCGAAGTCGGCGCCATGCCGCCGAAAGTGTTGTTCCCTGGTCAAGTCCGGGAACCGGTGCGCAGGAGACGGTCCGGACGACGCGGGACCCCGTCCGCCCATCCTCAATCACGGCCCTCCGCTGAGCCGTGGGTGTACGGGACAACGACCATATCGGCGATCTGGGACATCTCGGGATATGGCGTGCCGTAGTTGACCACTGCCCGGGGCTCAATCACCTGGCACATTTCCTGGAACCCCGCTATGAACCCGTCCACGGCCCGCGACGTGCCGACCGTCGACACGGCCACGACGGCGCCCGGCTCGATCCCGTCGAACGCGAAGGAGAACGTGTCCTCGCCGCCCCATGACACGGTCGGTATGACCACCATCTCGGCGGCCTGCCACACCGACGCGCACCACCGGCTCCGGAAAGTGTTGTAGACCTGCAGCGGCAGCGGCATGTCCGTGTACATGGAGAAGTCCGGGGACAGGACCTGGGCGTATTGGGCGAGCTTCGGGATCTGCTTGTCGGGCTTGTTCCACGCCTCGTCGAACTTGTAGTCGTCGAGGAAGAAGTGGACCGTCTTGGTGCGTCGCTTCTTCGACAGCTCGATCCGGTGGATCTTGTCGAAGCCGATGAAATCGAGGCCGTCCAGGCCCACGATCTGGG